>JAZQWS010000095.1:0-18937 GCA_045632465.1 Eubacteriales bacterium | reverse complement strand
AAACCGCCTTGGCGCAAAGCGATCCCGCTTTGAGGGATCTGTCATGGAAAACAAGACCGTCGGAGCAGAAGTTTCCGTCGTTGGTCAGTTCCTTGAAGTCGCCGCCGTATTTTGCAACGTCGTCAACCAAAACGGTGTGGTCAGCCCATTCCCAAATGCATCCGCCGATCAGCTTCGGATACTTGTAGATCACGTCCCAGTAATCCGCGAGATCGCCGGGGCCGTTGCCCATCGCGTGCGAATATTCGCAAAGGAAATAGGGAAGAGGCTTCGTATCATCCTGTGCGTATTCCTCAAGGTGCGCAGGAGTTGTGTACATTCTGGAATAAAGATCAGGGCGATCGTAAAATTCAGGGTAGAATTCGGAGGAGCGGGAAGCATCCTCGCAGTGAACGAGGCGGCGCGGATCGGTCGCGCGCAGATACTTAATCATCGTGTGATGATGGTAGCAATGTCCGCTCTCGTTGCCCGTGGACCAAGCGAAAATGCAAGCGTGGTTTTTGTCGCGCTCGTAAGCACGAACCATTCGCTCAACGAAGGATTCCTCCCATTCGGGCATACAGCCGATCCAATCCTCGGGATGCTCGACCATATCGTAGCCCATGTGTGCCTGGCCGGGCGTGTTGGGTGCGATGGGCGTGCGGCAGTTGAAGCCATGCGTTTCCAGGTCGGTCTCCAGCATCACGTAGAAGCCGAGCTCGTCGGTCATTTCAAGGAATTTCGGATGCGGCGGGTAGTGCGAGGTGCGGATGGTGTTGATGTTAAGCTTTTTCATAAGAAGCAGATCCTTACGGATCTCCTCCTCGGTCATGCACCAGCCGTTTTCGGGATGCGTGTCGTGGTGATTCACGCCCTTGAGCTTCACGGCAACGCCGTTAACGCAGAAGGCACCTTCCTCATTCACGGTGTAGGTAACAAAGCCGATCCTCTGCGTGATTTTTTCTCCTGCCGCCTCAAAAACGAGGGTGTAAAGATAGGGGTTCTCCGCATTCCAAAGCACGGGATTTTCTACCTTGAAGGTCGCATTGTCCTTGGCCGATTTCTTTTCGACCAGCTTCTCTCCGTCGTAAAGTGAGATCTCCGCATCGCCTGCGAAAGCGGCAAAAATCGTGTCGCCCTCGGTGTGGAGCTTAATGTCCACAAGGTGTCCCTCCGGGCGGGAAAGCAGATAAACGTCGCGGAAAATACCGTTGAAGCGGAAGAAATCCTGGTCCTCAAGATAGCTTCCGGAGCACCACTTGTGTACCTTTGCAACAATGCGGTTTTTGCCTGCCTTCACAAAAGGAGTCACGTCAAATTCCGCCTGTAAATGGTTGCCCTGGCTGTAGCCGACGTATGCGCCGTTTACGTAGAGCGAAACGTTGGAGGAAACGCCCTCGAAAACGATATAATGCTTCTTTTTGGCATCCGTAATTTCGAAATCTCTCGCGTAAATGCCGAGAGGATTATCGTCGGGAACGTAGGGCGGATCTACGGGATATGGATAGAAAACGTTGGTGTAGTTCGGATCCTCATAGCCGAAAAGCTGCCAGCAGGAGGGAACGGGAATTTTGTCCCAGGAGGCGATCTCTTTTTCCTCCATATAGTCGGCGGGATAATACTTGAAATCCCATTCGCCGTTCAGAAGAACGTATTCTGCCGCGCCCTCGGGAATGTAGTAGGAGCGCTGAAAAAGTCGGTTCTCCTTGATGTGATTCAGATCTTCATAAAAACGCATATTGTAACTCCTTTAATGGATGTTTGTAAACTTTTATTTTCAAAATTCGATGATTGCCGTGTGCGGTCTGTGGTCGGATGCCACAACGGCGGGGATTTCTGCCGCCTTTATTTTTATGTCCTTAGATGCAAAAATATAGTCAATTTTAACCTTTGGTGCATCGGAGGGATAGGAGAATGCCTCGCCCTCGATCCGCTCTGCCGCATCCTGCATCCTTTCAAAGATCGGAGCAAGCATCGGGCTATCGGGCGTCAGATTGAAGTCGCCCATCAAAATGCATTTTTCCTTGGGCAAATGCGCAAGAATCGTCAGCACGGCGCGCTCCGCCTCATCGGGATTCAGCCCGATGTGAACCACCATTACTGTGAAGGGAATCCCCTTGATATCCAAGGTTGCCTTCAAAAGGCATCTGTCCTCGTAATAGCCCTTATAGGGGCGCACCTCGGGGCATAGGATCGGAATTGTCTTTGCCGAAAGGATCGGAAATCTTGAGAGAAGTCCGTTGCCGTAAGGGTTTTGTCCGTCAAAGGAAATTGCCTCGGCAAAATAGCCGTGCATACCCGTTTTTTCGGAAAGAATATCCACCTGCGCATCGTATCCCTCCGCAGGGCCTTCGCCGCGCATTTCGTTGAGTGAAACGATATCGGGGCTCTGCTCTTGTATCGTCTTTGCCATGATTTCGTAATCGATCTTTGTCGTCAGGTAGTTTAGGCAATGCTGGGTGTTAAAGGTCATGATCTTCAGCTGCATCCGTTGTAAGTCCTCCGATGTTTGATGTTGCACGGTTTGATTATTCGTAGTATAGCATAAGATGCATCGTTTTGCAAGCGCCTTGGCAAAAGTTTTATTATTAAAATAAAAAAATATCGAAAAATAAAATTCTCGCCTTGCTTTTTTTAGGATTTTATGTTATAATATATTTTGGCTTATTGTGAGCGCTTGAAAAAACAGCCGTTTCGGCAGAGAAAGGGAGATGAAAATGGTAAAAATAACCGAGGTATGCAAAGGCTCGGCGGCCGACCGTCATGGCATCCGCGCAGGCGACTTTCTGATGGATATAAATAATTCTCCTATTCGGGACGTGCTGGATTATCGCTTTTATCTCGCAGAGCGAAGCGTAACCCTTCGCCTGAAAAGAGGCGGTGAGGAATACAGCGTTTCTATTCGCAAGGGGGAATATGACGATATAGGGCTTTCCTTTGAAACGCCCTTGATGGACGAAAAGCAAAGATGCAAAAACGGATGCGTTTTCTGCTTCATCGATCAGAATCCCGAGGGCATGCGCGAGTCGATCTATTTTAAGGATGACGATTCGAGGCTCTCCTTCCTTCATGGAAATTACATAACGCTGACGAATATGACAGAGGAGGACGTTGCGCGCATCGTTAAAATGCGCTTCTCTCCGATCAACGTCTCGATTCATACCACGAATCCCGATCTGCGCGTGAAAATGATGAAAAACAAACACGCCGGCAAGGTGCTTTCGTATCTTGATGACTTTGCAAAGGCAGGGCTTTCCATCTGCGGTCAGATCGTGCTTTGCAAGGGATTAAACGATGGGGAGGAGCTTCTTCGCTCCATGCAGGATCTCTCTCGGTATTATCCCGCCTTAACCAGCGTTTCCATCGTCCCCGCAGGGCTTACGAAATTCAGAGAAAATCTTTATCCCCTGGCGGATTTTTCTGCCGAGGAGGCCTCTTCCGTGATCGATATGGTAGAGAGCTTTGCCGAGGCGCATAGGGAGAAAACGGGAAGCCGTCTCTTCTTCCTCGCCGACGAGTTTTATCTGAAGGCCGGGCGCGATCTTCCGCAGGAGGAATATTACGAGGGCTATCCTCAGATCGAAAACGGCGTGGGTATGCTTCGCGCCCTTGCAGAGGAGTTTTCCTTTGCGATCGAGGATGAAGAGGAGCTCCGCTCGCTTTGCGAGAGGGAGCGGCATATCAGCATTGCCACGGGTGTTGCCGCCTATCCGCATCTTTGCGATCTTGCCGGGCGCATATGCAAGATCCTTCCGAATCTGCATATCGGCGTTCATAAAATCATCAATCGCTTCTTCGGAGAGAGCATTACCGTTGCGGGGCTATTAACGGGAAAGGATATATGCGAGCAGCTGGAGGGCGCTTCGCTTGGCGAAGAGCTTCTGATTTCAAAAAGCACCCTGCGCCACGGAGAAGAGATCTTTCTTTGCGGCATGACGGTGGAGCAAATGGAGAGCCGCCTTGGCGTTCGTGTCCGCGCTGTGGAGAGTGACGGAGATGCACTTCTGTCCGCCATCCTCGGCTGTGCGGAATAACTTAGGAAACAGAGAAAAAAGAAAGGTAGAAAAGCAGGATTTATGTCAAAGCCAGTCGTTGCTATCGTGGGGCGCCCCAATGTGGGAAAAAGCACCCTTTTCAATAAACTGATCGGTGAGCGCCGCTCCATCGTGGAGGATGTTCCCGGTGTCACGCGTGACCGTATTTATGCCGAGGCAGAGTGGAGCGACCGTCGCTTTCTTCTCGTAGACACCGGAGGCATTGAGCCGAAGTCGGATGATACGATTTTGCGCCAGATGCGCACGCAGGCCAATATTGCGATCGAAACCGCAGACGTGATCATTTTCATGTGTGACGTGCGCGCAGGCCTCGTTGCGGATGACCGTGATATCGCCGTTATGCTGAAGAAGTCGGGCAAGCCCGTCATCGTTGTTGTCAATAAGATCGACCGCGTGGGAGATCTGCCTTATGAGTTCTATGAGTTCTACGAGCTGGGCTTTGATCGTGATCCGATCGCGCTGTCCTCTCTGCACGGAACGGGATCGGGTGATCTTCTGGATGCCATCCTTGAATGTTGCCCCGGTGAAGCGGAGGCAGAGGAAGAAGAGGGCGTGATCAACGTTGCCGTGATCGGAAAGCCGAATGCGGGCAAGTCCTCGATCATCAACCGTATGTGCGGCGAGGAGCGCGTGATCGTTTCGGATATCGCAGGCACAACGAGAGACGCTGTCGACACGCGCGTTGAAAATGCGCACGGTGTTTTTAACTTTATTGATACCGCGGGCATCCGTCGTCAGTCCAAGGTAGAGGATCGCATCGAGAAATATAGCGTTCTTCGAGCAAAGCTCGCCGTGGAGCGCGCCGACGTTTGTCTTATCATGGTAGACGCGGCAGACGGTGTTACCGAGCAGGACGAACGCATTGCAGGTCTTGCGCATGAGGCAGGAAAGGCCTCCATCATCGTTATCAATAAGTGGGATAGCATTGAGAAGGATAATTCCACCACCAATAATTTCAATCGCGAAGTTCGCACCGCGCTCGGTTATATGACCTATGCGCCCATTGCCTACGTTTCCGCAAAAACGGGGCAGAGAGTTGAGAATCTCTACGAGATGATCAAGAGCGTGCATGCCGAGTCCTCCCGCCGCATCACAACGGGTATGCTCAACGACGTTCTGAATGATGCGATGTACCGTGTTCAGCCTCCGTCGGATAAGGGCAAGAGACTGAAGATCTATTACATGACGCAGACGGCAACGAATCCGCCCACCTTCGTTATCTTCTGCAATAGCGAGCAGCTTTTCCATTTCTCCTATCAGAGATATATCGAAAACTGCCTGCGTGACACCTTCGGCTTCAACGGAACGCCGATTCGCTTCACCATCCGTCAGAAGGGCGAGGACGGAACGGGCAACTAAAACGAGGAAAAAATATGTTTGTTGATAATATTAAACTGTACGTAAAGGCGGGAGACGGCGGCGCAGGCGCCGTTGCCTTCCATCGCGAAAAATACGTCAATGCCGGCGGTCCCGATGGTGGTGACGGCGGTCGCGGCGGTAACGTGATCTTCACGGTAGATCAGGGATCGAATACCCTGCTTGCTTACCGTTATAAGAGAAAGTTTGTTGCGCAGAACGGCGAAAACGGTATGGGCGGTAAAAAGCACGGCAAAAACGGCGCGGATATCTATCTGCCCGTTCCTCCCGGAACGCTCATCAAGGACGCTCAGACGGGAAAGATCCTTTTTGATATGGCCAATGCGGATAGCTTCACGGTTTGTCGCGGCGGTCGCGGCGGATGGGGTAACCGCCATTTCGCAACCCCCACGCGTCAGATCCCCCGCTTCGCAAAGAGTGGAACGAGAGGTGAGGAGCGTGAGATCCTTCTGGAGCTGAAAATGCTTGCGGAGGTTGGTTTGATCGGATTCCCGAACGTCGGAAAATCCTCCATCCTCTCTCGTATCAGCGCCGCTAAGCCTAAAATTGCGAATTACCATTTCACAACGCTTTCTCCGAATCTCGGCGTGGTTTCCTCGGGAGAGGGAAGTGGCTTCCTCGCCGCCGATATCCCCGGTCTGATCGAGGGCGCATCCGAGGGGCAGGGACTTGGTCATGCCTTTCTTCGCCACGTAGACCGTTGCCGTCTGCTTCTGCACGTGATCGATATCTCTGCGGCAGACGGGCGCGATCCCCTGGAGGATATAGATACGATCGATGCTGAGCTTGAGAAGTATTCTCCCGAGCTTTCGCTCCGCCCGCAGATCGTTGTTGCCAATAAGATCGACGCGATCCTTGAGGATGAGCCGATCATCGAGGAACTGAAAAATTATTGCGAGCAGCTCGGCCGTCCGCTTGTATTCGTTTCCGCTGTCAGTGGTGACGGATTGGATGCGCTTGTTTCTCTCGCCGCGAAAACGCTTGCCACCCTTCCTCCCTTGACCGTGTATGAAGCAGAGGTCACCGAGGAGGAGTCCATCGCAAGCACCTTCGGCAAGAAGGAAACGGTTGTCACCAAGAAGGATGGCGTGTATTATGTGGAGGGCGATTGGCTCTATAACCTCATGGGGCAGGTTAACTTTGAGGACTATGAATCGCTCAACTTCTTCCAGAGAATTCTGATCAAAAACGGCGTTATCGATATGCTTCGCAACGAGGGCGTTCAGGAGGGTGACACCGTTAGCATCTATGATTTTGAATTCGATTTTGTATACTAAGGTTTGCATATTGGAGGATTTATGAAGGATATTATTCGTAAAAGCCGTTCTTATCGTCGGTTTGATGAAACGAAAAAACAAACGAGAGACGATCTTCTTTCTATCGTGGAAGCCGCGCGCTTTTCTCCCTCCGCGGGCAATATGCAGCGCTTGCGCTTCCGCCTTGTAAACGAGCCCGAAGAGGTTGCATATCTGTTCGATCAACTCGCATGGGCGGGGTATCTGAAGGAGTGGGATGGCCCGGCTCCCGGCGAGCGCCCTACCTCGTATATTCTCATTTTGACCAAAACCCAGCCGGGTGAAATCCTCGGCATGGATATGGGCATCGCGGCGCAGTCCATGATGCTCAAGGCGGTTTCCATAGGGCTCGGCGGCTGTATGCTCGCAAGCTTCCATAAGGAAAGAACGGAGGCGCGCTTTGCGCCCGAGGGCTACCGCATAGGTCTTGTCCTGGCGCTTGGTGCTCCCGTGGAGCGCGTGGAGCTTGAGGAAGCGAAGGATGGCGATATTCATTATTATCGCCTCGCGGATGAAACGCATCGCGTTCCGAAGCTCCCCTTGGAAACGCTTGTGCTGTAATTTTGTTGTTTGATTTTTACAAAACGGCATTGCGCATTTTGTGCATTTAAACGAAAAAGAATATAAAATGTAAAACATCGCGAAAAACCGTTGAAAAATATTTTCTCGTGTGATAGAATATTTAGGTAATAAAATTAGGAAGGTATTGCCTTTCGGAGGATATGTCATGAAAAGAATTATTAGTTTGCTTCTGGCGCTGACCCTTTTGGTTGGTTGCGTCACCGTTCTTTCTTCCTGCGGGGAAAAGGATAACGGCGCGGAGATCGCCGTATACTTGGGAAGTGAGGTTTACGACCTGGATCCCAGTGATTATTACGTAAGCGACAATGCGGCGCAGTTTATGAGCCTCTTGTTTGAGCCTCTCTTTTCTTTGAATGAAAAGGGAAAGCTTGAGATGGCCGCCGCTGAGGATTATGAGATTATCGAGGAGGATCGCGAGATCCGCATCACCCTTCGTGAGAGCTATTGGTCGGATGGTAACCGTGTGGTTCCCAACGATTTCATCTTTGCTTGGGAGCGTCTTCTGAATCCCGCAAATGCAAATCCCGCCGCCGCGCTTCTCTATGATATTGAGGGCGCTCTGGAGGTTAAGACCGGCAAGACTTCCTCTCTTTACGATGCATCCGCAAACAACTACGGTGATGGCGAAACCATCGTGATCAATTATCGCGAGAATGCAGACGTGGATGCGCTTCTCAAGAACCTTGCTTCGATCGCAACCGCTCCCGTTCGTCAGAGCGTTGTTGAGAGCTCCGCTGCTTTCTGGTCGAAGGGCGCTTCTTCTATCGCAACCAACGGTGCGTTTACCGTCGCTTCCTTCAATGTGGATCCTGACAGCGCGGCTGACGAGGATCTCGCTATCTGCCTTGAGAGAAACACCGGCTATCATCAGCCCCGTGACAGCAAGAGAGCAGATAAGTTTGTAAAGCCCTATCAGGTAGTTTCCTTCTGGGATGCGGCCGGCAAGACCATCGGTCTTACCTATGCCGATATTGAAAGCAAGACCGTGTTCTTCCTTGGTGATGCAACCGAGGAGGCAAGAAAGAACGCAACCCTGCGTGACGAGGCTGAGGCGTATAGCACGCTTTCCACCTTCACCCTTGCATTCCTTTCCGATAACGCTATGTTCGCAGATGCAAATCTTCGTAAGGCGCTGTCTCTTGCTTTGGACCGTGCCGAGATCGTAAATAAGCTTGCATTTGCCGATGCCGCAACCGGCTTCCTTCCCGAAACCGTGAAGCTGGATGCCGATGATATCATCAAGGCTTCTGCAGACGTTGCCGGTGCGCAGTCTCTGCTTCCTGCTTCCGCGAAGGGCGTTCAGATCAAGGTTGCTTTGACCGACGATACGAAGGGTCATATCATTGGTGCAATGATCGAGCAGGCTTGGAAGACCGATCTTTCTCTCAATGTGAAGATCGATTATCTCGGCGCTAAGGCGCTGGAGGTTATGGATCCCACGATGGGCAAGGTAACCTACTACGATTCGTACGTTCAGTATCTTGTGAAGTCCGCCGCTCAGGGCGCTGCCGCAGAATATGATGTGGTTGGCTTTGATTGGCAGATGTATTCTCAGGATGCATTCGTTGCGCTTGCATCTCTCAGCACCGCATTCTGCGGAAACGGCGTTGTGTTTGCAAACAGCGCAGATCAAGCAGATGCTCTTCGTCCCTCCCTTGCTGTTTGGGGCGAAAAGGGCGCAGCATACGATGCGCTGATCAAGGCGGCTTACGAGGCAACCGATGCCGAGGAGCGTGAGGCAAAGCTCGAGGAGGCTGCCGATATGGTAGCAACGGAGCTTCCCGTGATCCCCGTTGTATTCAATCAGAACTTCGGCGTGATCGGTGGCGAGCTTTCCGGCGTTGACGTGGATTATTTTGGAAACTTCGCGTTCGACGGTGCAAAGCTGAAGAACTATCAGAACTATTTTGTTTATGCAAAGGAGTCCGCCGCGAAGTAAGCGATCGCTTATTTTCGGTGTGAGTGCTAAAGGGAAGAGAGAAGTCGCGGGCGGCTTCTCTCTCTCTTTGCCTATAAAAGCGGATTCTTTCATTTTGGAGACGATATGAAAAAGAAAAAAACGCAAGTGCTTCGCACAATGACCGATATCAAGGTCTTTCTGCTTTATGTGTTGGATCGTGTTTCCTTCCCGATGGATGAGATCACGATGAGCTATATCATCGTAGACAATGCGCCAACCTTCTCCATGCAGTATGACGAGGCGCTTTCCATGCTTGTGGAAAGCGGTCATATCCACGCGGAAAGTATTGACGGAAAAACGTATTATATCATCAACGATCTCGGCCGTATGGTCGCAAGGGAATTGTACGATACGTTGGATCCCGCCCTGCGCGAGCGAAGCGAGACCTGCGCGGCAAAATATATTTCCTTGGCCGAGCGCGGCGGAAAGGTAAGCTCGGCGATCGTCCCCGCCGAAAACGGGCGCTATTTTGTCGAGCTTGAGGTAACGGATTCCGAGGGCGTTCTCTTCTTTGTCCGCATCGCAAGAGAGAGCAGAATAGAGGCCGAGCGCGTGAGAGAAAACTTTGAGCAAAGGCCGAATGTTGTGTGGCGAAGCCTCCTCTTTGCCGCCACGGGAAAGCTGGATTATTTGTCATAATTTAACAAAAAGGCAAAAGTTAATTTAGAACTTTTTTAAAAAATATTTCATTTTCGAAAAAAAATTAACAAAAAGTATTGACAAAAAATTAAAAAAAGATATAATATTGGTAGTGTGTTATGAATGATTGCAAGGATATTCGTGAAAGGCTTTTGAGCCTGCGCGAGGGAAATGCTTCTGTTTTTGCAGAGCTTGTGGAGCAATATGCTCCGATGATGCATCGCTCTGTGCAGAATTTTTTCACTTCGCCCTCGGATCGCAAGGAGGCTTATTCCGAAGCGTGCGTAACGCTTTATGCGGCCGCCTTGTCTTATGACCTTTCGCAGTCGGACGTAACGTTTGGTCTTTATGCGCGTATCTGTGTGCTTCGCCGTATGGCCGCATTGTTTGCGAAAACGCGCCGTGTCCTCAGCGAAATTGCGCCGGAGGTCGATATCGATCGCCTCGCTGTTCCCGCCGGGGTAGAGAATGCTCTTGTTAGAGACGAAACCTTTGCAGAGCTTCTTTTAAAGGTCAAGGCACTTGCATCCGCGTATGAATACGAGGTATTTATTTCCATGTGCGTAAACGGTCGTTCTTCGGCCGAAACGGCAGAGCGGCTTGGCAAATCCGTCAAGTCGGTGGAAAATGCCAAGGATCGGCTTTTGCGCCGCATCCGCGGAAATCGGCAGAGCTTTCTGTCGAATTGATTTGTTTATATGCCCAGGTTAGCTTAAGGGAGAGCGTTGTTTACAAAGGCGTCGGTTGGAATCCGTCACGGGCAAAATATTTTTATACCACTTTAAGTGAGGAAGAGAGAAACCATGTACCAGGACAAGACATTGAAGTGCAAAGATTGTGGCAATGATTTCGTGTTCACCGCAGGTGAGCAGGAATTCTATGCATCCAAGGGATTCGAGAACGAGCCCCAGAGATGCAAGGACTGCCGTGCCGCAAGAAAGAACGCAGCTAAGGGCGCAAGAGAAATGTTCCCTGCAGTTTGCGCAAACTGTGGCAAGGAATGCCAGGTGCCCTTCAAGCCCACCGAAGGTAAGGCTGTTTACTGCAGCGAGTGCTTCGCCGCAAACAAGAACGCGTAAGATTACCTTAAGCAAAAGAAAATCGACACGGATGTATTCGTGTCGATTTTCTTTTTTTATATAAAAATATCGCGCGCAAAACAAAGAAAATTTAAAATAATACTGTACAAACCGAAATAAGTATGTTATAATGGAAGGTGGACAAGTCTATTTTGATTTGCGCGCAAAATACGTTTGAATCGAGGCCATGGATATAATGGAAAAAAGATACGATCAGAAGAAGAATCACAAGGGCGCGTATCGCCCTGCAAAGCCGCAATCCCGTGTAGAAGCGGGTGCAAAGGAGCGTGCGCTCCCCGTAGAAGGGCTCGTGATCGGCAGAAATGCCGTGCGTGAGCTTTTGGCAGGCGGCAGAGACGTAGAGAAGCTTTATATCCGTAGCGGAGAGCGTGAGGGCTCGATCAATCAGTTGCTCGGAGAGGCGGCCGCGCGCCGTATCCCCGTAGTGGAAGTGGATAAAACGAAATTGGATACGATGTGTGGCGGCGGTGCGCACCAGGGAATTATTGCCGTAGCCGCAGAGAAGAATTATTCCTCTGTTGAGGAAATTCTGGAGTATGCCGCCTCCCTTGGCGAAAAGCCCTTTATCATTCTTTGCGATGGGGTGGAGGATCCGCATAATCTCGGCGCAATTATTCGAAGCGCAGAGTGCTGTGGCGCGCACGGCGTGATTATTCCGAAGCGCCGCGCCGTGGGCTTAACCTCCGTTGTATCTAAATCCTCAGCAGGCGCTTTGGAGCATATGCGTATCGCAAAGGTAACGAATCTCGCCGTAACGATGGACGAGTTGAAGGAGCAGGGGCTTTGGTTCTATGCCGCAGATATGGGCGGTGAAGCCTATGAAAAAACCGACCTTGCCGGTTCTGTCGGTCTCGTTCTCGGTAGTGAGGGCGAGGGGATCTCCCGCCTGGTCAAAGAAAAATGTGACTTCACGGTGTCGATTCCCATGTATGGAAAAGTAAATTCGCTGAACGTGTCGGCCGCGGCCGCTGTTCTGCTTTCTGAAATTGCAAGACAAAGAAGAAGATAAGGAGGATTTTTAAGTGCAAGAATTTGATAAAAATGAAAACACGAAGGAAAACCTTATCAAGGACATTCTCGAAAAAAACGAAAATGATATAAAATCCGGAAAAATCACGCGCGTGGTTGGCGAGAGTGGGGCAGAGGAGTTCCGTTTTTCTGCCGAAGAGAAGAGCATTGGGCTTGTTTTTGATTTTGATGCATCGGCGCCGTCTGAAAATGCAGTCGAGCCCGCCGAAAGCGTGGCCTCGCCTGCCGTGTCTATCGAAGCGCAGGAGCCCCTCGCGGTGCATGAGCAAAATGCTCCCCGTGTAGAGGAGGTAACCCTCGTTTCTGCCGCAGAAGAAAAGGTTATTACAGTAGATCCCCCCGCCGATGCGGATGAGTTTTCCATCCCCACGTCCTTCGTTGTAGACGATAAATACAATACTCCCGCCTCCGAGGAGCGTAGAACGATCTACTCAACCTATGTTCCGAAGTTTACGGATGCCAGCGAAAATTATCGCATGGCAGATAAGCCCCGTCCTCAGAAGCCCATCCCCCGTCTTCTCTCCGTAGATCCAACGGCGGAGGAAAAGCAGGAAACCGAGGGCGCGCAGATCGTTTCCAACGGAGATGCGCCTGTATCGGCAGAGGCTATACTGAGCGTTTCTAAGCCCGCCGCCGCAGAGCCTGCGCCTGCCAAGGAGCGCACGGTGGAGGATGAGCGCAACGAAATCGAAGCCCTGCTTTCCGAAAACAAAGCAGAGGAGGTTGCTTCGGAAGAGATTTCCTCCGAGGAGCCTGCCGATAAGGGTGCATCAGCCGGTCTTTCTCCGGAATCTTATACGATTCCCGATCCGGAGGAAGTAACCCTGCGCATTTTGGATTATCCCGAGGACCTTGGCGAAAGTGCGCTTCCGCAGGAAATCGCCAAGATCCCGGTTGCGCCCGTGCAAAAAAAGCTTTTTGCCCCCAAGGAATATCAGAACGTCGGTCAAAAGATGGTGTTCAAGGATATGTTCCTCGATCGCCTGAATTCGGTTGCCGTTCGCTTCGGCGCGGCGCTTTTGTTAACGATCATCCTTCTCGTGCTTGAAAATATGCACCTGATTGGCTTGAATGTCATAACGGTGCTTGGGCTTCAGCAGTTTCCGCTCGCGTTGCCGCTCCTCGATATGCAGATCGTGATATGCCTTCTTTTGTTGGCCTCTCCTGAGCTCGTGCGTGAGATCCGCGCGTTAACGAAGGGGCTTTTCCATAGCGAGCTTTTCCTTTTGGTTCTGTTTATTTTTCAGCTTGTTTATACGGTGGCAACCATGATCTCCTCGTCTGTGGAGCATCTGCAATATGGATTTTTGTTCGGTCTTTGCGTGCTTTCCGTCATTGCAGGCTCGTACCTTCGCCATCATGCATCCTTCCTCACCTTCCGTCACGTAGGCGGCAGGGAAGAGAAGCTTGCTGTGGAGAAGAAGCTCACGCGCATGCTGGATAAGGAGAAGTTTGCTCTGGATGGCGCGGTGGATGAATATAAATCCAAAACGGCGCGCGTGCTTCGCGCAAGCTTCATCACGGATTTCTTTGCCAGAGAGCATAAGTCCGCAGAAAATACGCGTTACAATCTGAGATATCTTCTTTTGAGCGTCGGCATTGCTTTTGTTTCTTCCGTTGTTATGTTCTTTATCGGAAATGGAATGGTCAGCGCCGTTTCCACGATGATGACGATGCTTTATCTTTCTGTTCCGCTCGCGTTGCTTCTGTTGCACCGTCTGCCCTTTTATATCTCGGTGCGCGCGGCCTCTGCCAAGGGCGGCGGCGTGATCGGAGAAACCTCGCATTTTGATTATGCGGGCGTAGACGTTATCGCCTTTAAGGATACCGAGGTGTTTGCAAAGGGCGCCGTTGCCCTGAAGCATATCATTCTCTATGATGCCGCTAAGGAGTTCACCACGGTTGTGGAGCAGATGTCCTCTCTCTTCTCGGTGATCGGCGGCCCGCTGGACGTTTTGTTCTCGGAAACCCTTGTGAAAAAATGCCCCCCTGCCGATGAGGCAGAGCTTGAGGAGGGCGGTATTTTCGGTCGTATTGCAGACGTAACCTTCCATGTCGGCGATGCCGCTTATATTGCCTCGAAGGGAATCTCCCTTCCTCGCGAGCAGGATAATCGTGAGCCTGCCGATTCTGCAACAAAAATCATGTATGCCGCCGAGAACGGCCGCGTGTATGCGAAGTTTTATTTACAGTATAGGTTATCTCCCTCCTATGCGTCGATGCTTTCTTCCTTTGCTAAGGAAAAAATTGTGTCTCTCGTTTATACGAGAGATCCGAACGTAACGAATGAATTGATGCGTTATCTTGCCGCCGATCGAGATCTGATCCGTGTCATGCGCGAAGAGTCCGTGGATGATGGCGGCGTTTGCGAGCGCGTGAGCGTTGGTCTTGTTGCCACGGCGGATAAGGCGAGCGCGATCTCGCTGCTTCTCCTTTGCCGTCGCTATGTAAAGGTGCAAAAGAATCTTGCCCATGCGCTTTGGTTCGTGCTTGGAGCAGGCGCGTTTCTTGGCGCGATGCTCTCCCTGTTCGGCATTCTTTCGATTCCCTCGATTGCGTACGGTATTTGGCATCTTATGTTGGTTTCGGCAATGGCGCTCTATGCCTTTGAAACCTTGGGAGAGAATAAAAATTCTCCGTCCGGAGGTGCTGAAAAGCAATGACAAGTATTAAAGAGCTTTCCTCGATCTTAAAATCCGTGCAGAAGCCCGGTCGTTATATCGGCGGCGAAATGCATAGCGTCATCAAAAACAAAGATGAAATCAAGCATCGCTTCGCGCTTTGCTTTCCGGATGTTTATGAGATCGGTATGTCGAATCTTGGCTCGCGCATTTTGTATCATGCCCTGAATTCCGATCCTCGCATTTGGTGTGAGCGCGTCTATGCCCCTGCAACGGATATGAAGGAGCGTATGGAGAAATATGGCATTCCGCTCACCGCGATTGAAAGCGGCGAGGATGTGCGCACCTTCGATATCCTCGGATTTTCTCTGCATTATGAGCTTTGTTACACAACGGTTCTTTCCATGCTGAAGCTTGCAAAAATTCCCCTGCTTTCCAAGGATAGAACGGATGAAATGCCTATCATTCTCGGCGGCGGCCCCTGCGCCTATAATGCTGAGCCGATGGCAGATTTCTTCGATCTTCTGAATATCGGCGAGGGCGAGGAGCTTCTGCTCGATATCAGCGATCTTTATATTAGAATGAAGGAAGAGGGAAGCTATAGCCGCTCTGCCTTCCTCCGCCGTGCCGCGGCGGAAATCGAGGGCGTTTACGTACCCTCGCTTTATGATGTAACCTATAACGAGGATGGAACGATCGCCTCCTTTGCGCCGAAATATCCGGATGTACCCGCTAAGGTAAAGAAGCGCATTGTCAAGGATCTTGATAAGGCGATCTATCCCGATAAGCTCGTTATGCCTTATATCGAAACGGTGCATGACCGCATCACCCTTGAGGTGTATCGCGGTTGCATCCGCGGCTGTCGCTTCTGTCAGGCAGGTATGATCTATCGCCCCATCCGCGAAAAATCTCCCGAAACGCTCTGCAAGGCGGCAAAATGTCTCTATGAAAACACGGGATATGACGAAATATCCCTGATCTCTCTCTCCACGAGCGATTATTCGCGCCTGCGCGAGTTAACGGATCAGCTTCTTTCGTGGACGGACGATGCGCACGTGAGCCTCTCCTTGCCATCACTTCGCCTGGATAGCTTCTCGGAGGAACTGATGGAAAAGATCTCATCGGTTCGCTCGGGTGGCCTTACCTTTGCGCCCGAGGCGGGAACGCAGAGACTGCGTGACGTTATCAATAAAAACGTAACGGAGGAGGATCTTCTTCGTTCGGTTCGCATTGCCTTCCGTGGCGGAAAGAGCAGTGTGAAGCTGTATTTCATGAACGGATTGCCCACCGAAACCTATGAGGATATTGAGGGAATTGCGCAAACGGCAAAGCGCGTGATCGACGCGTATTACGAGCTTCCGCGCGAGGAGCGTCCCGCAGGCCTCGGAGTAACGATCTCGGTGGCATGTTTCGTTCCCAAGCCCTTCACGGCATTCCAATGGGAAAAGCAGGATAGCTTCGAGGAGCTTATGAAGAAGCAATCTCATCTGCGCGGTTGTATCACGGATCGCAGAATCAAGTATAATTATCACGAAGCCAAGGTCTCTTTTATCGAAGCGGTTCTCACGAGAGGAGATCGCCGCCTCGCTCCTGTGATTGCCTCCGTTGTAGAGGACGGTGCGTATCTCGATGCGTGGGAGGAAGGCTTTGATTTTGGCCGTTGGATGCGCGCCCTTGAGAAAAACGGTGTCGATCCCGCGTATTATACAACGCGTGGCTTCGGTCTTGATGAGATCCTTCCTTGGGATGTGATCGATTGCGGCATCACAAAGAGCTTTCTGCTTCGTGAAAGAGAAAAAGCGTATAAAGAGCAAACAACGCCGGCTTGCTCCGAGCATTGTAGCGGATGCGGCGCATCTGCGTTGGGAGGTAAAACGAGATGGTGCAAATGAAAAATCTCCCGTATATAACCCTTCGCTTTAAATTTTATAAAAAAGGCGCTCTGCAGTATATCTCGCATCTGGATCTTGTGCGCACCATGCATAAGATCATTGTTCGCGCGGGCTTTCCTCTGTGGTACACGGAGGGCTTCAACCCGAAGCCGAAGCTGATCTTCGGTGCTCCGCTTTCTATTGGTTGCGAAAGTAATTGCGAATTTTTGGACGTCCGCCTCATGAAAAGGATCAACGAAAAGGAAGCCATGGAAATCCTGAACCGGAATATGACCGATGAAATGCAGTTCACCTCGGCGTACTATACGGAAAGCGGCTTTGCCGATCTTGCTTATCTTGGTTATGAATTTCGTTTTTCGCTTGTGGATGGGCTTGCATCCCTGGATTCGATCGCCGCTTGCCTTGCAAAGGAATCCATCCTGATCGAAAAGCTTGGCAAGAGCGGAAAGCAGAAGGTGATGAAATCCGTGGATATAAAGCCGCAGATCCGTTCCGCAGAAGCATTTGCTGATGGGGAAGAGATCTGCATTCGCGCGGTCTTGAGCTCCGATCCCGCCGCGTTCTTGAATCCCGAGCATCTTGTTTCGGCAATCAAGCGTGAGTGTGGCATCCTTCGTGAGGAAAATCTTGCAAAGGAGAGCTACTCCATCCTGAGAACCCATGCATATACGAAGGATATGCTGCAGTTTTGCTAAAGAAATGCATTGAAATTGAATCCCGAAAGCCGTCTGAGATGCGTAAGCGCATCGATCAGGCGGCTTTTTGCAACGGTGGCTTCCTCCGAATTTCCAAGCGAAAGATAAGCGTTCATCTCGGTGAAATATGCATTCACGTCCGCGAGATCGTCATGGTTGACGGTAAGGGATAAAAAGCGTTCCGCATTCTTGTAGTTTTCAAAGATTTTTTCTCCTCGATCCCATGCTTCTGCGTCTTTTGTATCCAGCTTTTCAACGTCGCTTAGAATTCTGTCTATGCATCGCGTGAGAAAAAACGTATTCGTTGCCACCGAGGAAATCAAAAGAATCAGAAGCGCAATGGAGAAAATTTTCACCTTCAAGCCATCTCCTCCTTCTCGATCAGCTGAATTTTTCCATCGTCGCTAAGTGTCATGAGGAAAATATTCGCAGTATCCTTTCCTCGCTTTTTCAGCTCCGTGTCCAGCCATGCGCGGCTTTTTCCCAGCTTTTGGAGCGATTTTTCCAAAATCGTCCCCTCCATAACGATCGGGTGCGCGATCTCATCCTTTTTGTCCTTCAAAACCGAAATCGTTCCGTTTTGCTCAAGAAGCGCATAGGAAACCGATGATAGATCAAAAGCCCCCTGGCTTCGCAATGCGGAAAGAAGCTCGCTTATGGAAAGTCGGTTTTCGCGCAAAGCCTTTTGTGATAATCTTCCTTTATATATAATATAGCATGCACTTCCGTCGATCGCGCGCCCGATATCTGTGGATTTCGCTTTGATCGTTGATAGGATTACCTCTAAGCATAGAATAAAAAGGATGGGAAGAATGGCGTTGAGCAGGGGAATATCGGGCTCATCGATCGGAATGGCCGCAAGCTCGGAGATCAGGAGAGTGGAAACAAGATCCGATGCATCCAGCTGTCCGATCTCTCTCCGTCCCATCAGTCGTAGGGTGATCATCAGAAGACAATAGATGATCACGGTGCGCATGAGTATAGATGCCATAAAAACACCTCCTTGTTTTAGTTATTCTATAAACTTTGCACAATAATACATTTTTTTGAATTTTTTTGAAAAAAGGGGTTGACATTTTAATTTGTTTGTGATAAAATAATTAGGCTGACTTCGCGAGGAGACTTTCGAGTGGCACTTGCTCTTTGAAAATTGAACAACAAAGGAAATTTTTTAGCACATGTAAGTGCGAAAGAATCTCGTTAATGTTTTCTTGAGAGATCAAGAAAGCACTCTTTGAAAAAACTCAACAAAGTAATAAAAGATAGTCAGAAAAGACTCTAAAAAGATTATGCCTCATCGAGAGATGAGATATGATACAATTTTTTAGAGAGTTTGATCCTGGCTCAGGATTAACGCTGGCGGCGTGCATAACACATTCAAGTCGAACGGATGTAGAAATACATTAGTGGCGGACGGGTGAGTAACGCGTGAGTAATCTACCTCAGGGTGCGGAATAACAGCCGGAAACAGCTGCTAATACCGCATGAAATATAGGAATCGCATGGTTCTTATATCAAAGGCTTGCTGCCCTGAGATGAGCTTGCGTCCGATTAGGTAGTTGGCGGGGTAAGAGCCCACCAAGCCGACGATCGGTAGCCGGACTGAGAGGTTGAACGGCCACATTGGAACTGAGATACGGTCCAGACTCCTACGGGAGGCAGCAGTGGGGAATATTGGGCAATGGGCGAAAGCCTGACCCAGCGACGCCGCGT
>JAZQWS010000094.1:0-4345 GCA_045632465.1 Eubacteriales bacterium | reverse complement strand
ACTTCGTTTTTTATCTCTTCGAGAACTGAGGAGCGCGACGAGCGGCCTTGAGACCGTACTTCTTTCTCTCCTTCATTCTGGGGTCACGAGTGAGGAGGCCAGCCTTCTTGAGAAGGGGCTTGTAAGCCTCGTCAGCAGTGGGAAGCGCACGAGCAACACCGTGACGGATTGCGCCTGCCTGGCCGGAGAAGCCGCCACCGTTTACGTTAGCAACGATGTCAAACTTGCCGATCGTCTCGGTAACTGCAAAGGGCTGGTTAACGATGAGCTTCATGGTAGCAAGACCGAAGTATGCATCGATATCTCTGCCGTTGATGGTAATAGCGCCGGTACCGGGGTACAGACGAACTCTTGCAACGGACTTCTTTCTTCTACCCGTTCCGTAGAAGTAGGGCTTTGCACTGGTATACATATTCACTTATCCTCCCTTCGATTAGTCCAACACGATGGGCTGCTGAGCAACCTGCTTGTGGTTTGCATCAGCGTAAACGTGCAGACGAGTGAAAGACTTTGCGCCGATGGTGTTGTGGGGAAGCATACCCTTAACAGCAAGCTCCATAGCAAGCTCGGGGCGAGTTGCCATAAGGTGCTTGTAGTTTTCTTCCTTGAGACCACCGATGTAACCGGAGTGATGACGGTAGTACTTGTCCTCAAGCTTGTTGCCGGTCAGGATAGCCTGAGCAGCGTTGATGATGATCACGAACTCACCGCAGTCAACGTGGGGGGTGAACTCGGGTCTGTGCTTACCTCTGAGAATCTCTGCAGCCTTTGCAGCGGTTCTACCAAGAGGCTTGTTAGCAGCGTCAATAACATACCATTTGCGTTCGATGGTATTTGCGTTTGCCATAAAAGTAGACATCTTTTTTCCTCCAAATTTTTGTTTTGGGCCGGGAGGCCCTAAATTTGCAACGGTGATATTATACCATATGCGCGCATAGTTGTCAAGGGGTTTTGGAAAACTTTTTTGCGCCAAAACGATTTAGAAATCGTAAAGCTCTCGTTTTCTCTCGTTTTCTCTTGTTTTCTCTCGTTTTCTCATTCGCGAAAAACAAAAATTTTTTCAAAAAATATGGCTTTGACCGTCATTTGTAACAATCAAAGCCATAAAATTTAGCCGAAATTACCAAAGAAGAACCTCTTTGTTCGTGCCGTAGAAGATGTCGTCCTTGCCGCCGATCTTCTTCAGAAAGTCCTCGAAAATTGCCCATCTCTCGGGGTAAATATCGAATTCGTAAGCGTGTCCCCAGATGTAGAAAATTTTCGGCGATTCGGTCTTTAAGGCAAGGAATTCATCTGCCAGCGCAAAAAGCTTATTCCAATCGCCGTGGTGATAGCAGGTGGGATTGAAGCGGAATAGATTTTCCTGCGGATCAAAGCTTTCCGAGGAGGTGATCGTTCTTGCATAGCGAACGCCGGTATTTTCCTTGATGAGCTTTGCGCATCTGTCGTCGTTATTCACGCCGCCGCAGGGATAGGCCATGCCAACCACGTCGTAGCCGACAAGCTCGGAGAGCTTTTTTCTGTCCTCCTCCACCTGGCGGACGATCTCTGCATCCTCCGCAATGTCGGGAAGTCGCGGATGCGTCAGCGTGTGAACGGCAACCTCGTGGCCTGCATAGATCGCGCGCACGTCCTTCGGATCAATCTTGTTATGCGCAATGCGAACACCCTCGCGGATCAGCTCGTTCTGATTGCCGAGAAGCTCGGAATTGAGGTTAAACGTGCCCTTGAGCCCGTATTTGTTAAAGAGATCGATCAAGCGGATATCCTGGGTAACGCCATCGTCATAGCTGAAGGTGATTGCCTTTTTCTTTCCGTTGAACATAAAAAACTCCTTTATATCTGTTTTTGAACGCTCTTGTATTCGTTGTAGTAGCGATAATAGGGGCAATGCCGCGTGTTTCCGCCGAGAAAGCGAGACATCTCGTCCTCGTCAAGGCGCTGGATGCAAACGTAAGCATCCTCGCTTTCATCGTAATCGTAAAACTCGCAGGTTTCGCAGGCTGAGCCGGTGTTCTTCTGAAATTTTGAAAAATCCATAATCTCTCCTTATCCGATCACCTTGTCGTCAACGGCAAGCTTGCCGCCGCATTTCTTGATGCCGTAAAGCGTTTCCTTGGCCATCTCGAAAAGGCGATAGCCGTCAATTCCGATCAGGTCGGGCAGGGAATCGAGAAAGCGGATCGCTCCATCGTGAAAAGATCCCGTCGTGGCGAAAATGCCGCGCGAGCCTCTGGCGGCGCGGAGCGCGCCGTAAAAGCCGCGGATCTCCCTTTCCGCAAAGGTCATGCGCCGATTCTTCGTCTGCACGAGAACGCGCTCTTCAAATCCAAGGCAGTCCTTGGTAACGAGAATGCCGTCAATGCCGCCGTCCTCCGAGCCGCCAACGGTCGTGTTCTCGGTTGCCGTCTTGCCGTGGAGCGTAACGTATTTTTCCAAAAGATTCATGAAATAATGCTCAAAGAATTCGCCGCCCTTGGCGTGAAGCGCGGAAAGGTATTGCGAGCGGAGATTTGCAAGCGCAACGAGGTCGGTTGGCGTGGCCTTGCATTTTTCGCAGAGCGAATATGCGTTCTCCGAAAGGATGAGCGTGCCGCTCTTCGTTAACCGTGAAAGAAGCGCGGCAATCACGGAATTCAGTTGTGCGTCATCCTTCTGTGTAGCGGTGCGCGCCGTGCCGAAGGCCTCGGCAAGGATCGCGCGAAGCTCCTTTTTCGTCTTTGCTCCATCCTTCAGCGCGGCAAGGAGCAAAATCTCGCATTTTTCCTCGCGAACGATCACCGGGCGGGATTTCGCCACGGTGTAAATTCCGCCTTTTTCCGAAGCAAGGATCCCTCTGCCCGCAAGGCTTGCAAAAATCTCGCCAAGCTTGCTCTTGAGGATGTTTCTTTTTCCGTTGGTGCTTACGTCGCGCATCTCCTCCGCGGTAAGCGAGCATAGGGAGAGCGCCGCCTCAATGGCTTGCTTTTTTGTCATCGCCTTTGCCGTCAATGCATCGATAAGAAGCTTTTCAAGCTGTTTGAATTCTTTTTGGTTCATCGGAGATCTCTCCCTTCTCTTGTCTTAAAGCGCAAGTCTGAAAGCGAATTCGATATGCTTTTCGTCCAGTCTGTATTTGGGATCCAGCGCAGGTCCGCAGGAATTCGATCCGATGCCCGATCCCTTGTAGTCGATGCGGGCAATGGTCTTGCCTGCAGGGATGATCTCGTCGGTATGCATCGCCTTCATCAGCATATCCGCCTCCAGGTGCGAAACGGCGAATTCAAAGCCAGCCTCGCTCTCGAAGCAAAGTCCGCTTTTCTTCATATAAAGATACTTGGTGTCAATGTGATTTCCATGCTCCTGGGGCATGATGTAGGGAACGTATTCCGCATCGGCCGTGCTGTCGTAAAGTCCAACGAGCGCGTGCTGCTTCATATCGCAGTAGTTTTCCGTTTCGCCGCGTCCGTAGTAGCGGAAGGCATCGTCCGTGTTGGCAAGCGAGAATTCATAGCCGAGTCTCGGCAGCCAGATGCAGTTTTCGCGCACGTCACCAACCAAAGCGATCTCCGCGCTTCCGTCCGCAAAGAAGGTGTAGCGCGTCGTGTAGCGGAAGAAGGGCGTGCGGGAAATGGCAGAAAGCGCCTCGCGCACGGTAACAACGTTGCCCTCCACCGTGCATTCGTAGCATTTGTGGAAGAGGCGGTCAAAGCCCTCGCCGTAGTAGTTATCTACCTGCTTGTACCACATCTGCTTTATGCGTCTTTCATTATCCGTCGGCGCGCGCATAACGGTCAGCTCCGTGGGGGCGACCAAAAGCTCCTCGCCTTCCTTTTTAATTGAGCAAAGCTTTCCGCTGATCTTCGAGATCTCGTATGCAAAGCCCTCGCCGCTTGCAATGATGGCACTTTCTGTCTCTTCAACCCTTGCAGGCACGGTGCATTTTGTCATGGAAACGATCTGCGCGGGGATCTTGCACTGTGCGGCCGCCAGCTCCTCGCCATCCGCGTTGATCAGGTAGCAGTTTACGTATGCGCCGAGACGGCAGGAAGCAACGATGCGAACGGGGATCTCAGCGGTTTCCTTCGGCTCTGCCGAAACGGTCTTGGTTTCGGTGTGGATCATAACGCCGTCCACCACGGTCTCAATGCGAAGCGTAAAGCGGTCAAGATTCGTGAAATCGTAAAGGTTGGTAACGAGAAGATTTCCGCCCTGCAGCGCACAGCGGATATTGGAGTAAACCGCCTTGGCGCAAAGCGATCCCGCTTTGAGGGATCTGTCATGGAAAACAAGACCGTCGGAGCAGAAGTTTCCGTCGTTGGTCAGTTCCTTGAAGTCGCCGCCGTATTTTGCAACGTCGTCAACC
>JAZQWS010000093.1:0-16075 GCA_045632465.1 Eubacteriales bacterium | reverse complement strand
TATAAAGAGTACGAAAACGATAAATGCGTTTTTCAGTTTCACTCCCATATAGAACTCTATTTTGTCGAGGAAGGCGAAATGGAATTTTGGGTCAGCGGTCATCACCGTGTATTAAAAGCAGGTGAGCTTTCCGTCGCCTTGAGCTATGAATCGCATGCTTATAAAACGCCTGCGTTTTCGAGATCCAGCGTCTTTATTATTCCCATTTATCTGTGCGAGCAATTCATTATCGCAACGAGAAATCGCAAGGCGAGTCAGCCTTTTATCACCAATAGTGATACGGTTAGTCATATAAAGTCTTGTATCGAGGCGTTGAAGCGCAATGATATTAACGAGATTACTCAAGCAGGATATATCCACGTAATTCTTGGAACGATCATGGATTCTATCTTCACAGATATCCCCGCACCTTCTCATGACACGATGATTCCTTCAAAGATGCTCTTATACATCAACGAGAATTTTAAATCCGAATTAACGCTGGATTCGCTTGCTGCAAAATTCGGCTATCATAAAAGTTATGTGTCGAGATACTTTAAGCAATGCTTCCAAGTGGGCTTTTGCGAATACCTTTCTGCGATCCGCTTAAAGAACGCGCTCATTCTTATGAATGAGCAAAAGCATAGCATAACGCATTGTGCTATGGAAAGCGGATTCAATTCCATGCGCACCTTCTATCGCGCATTCCGTGAGGAATTCGGTTGCTCGCCCGGCGACTATCTGGATAGTCTCGCCGCCAACAATCGGCTCGAAAAAATAGAAAGAAAATCGCTATGATTTTTTTCATAGCGATTTTCTTTTTTCACGTTATAAATCGAGGCAGTTCTTTTGTTTTTCCATTTTCTTGGAAATAAGGAACACAACAGATGCAAGGATTGGGAATATGGAAGAGATGAACATCGAGCCTTTCATTCCCAGAACCTCCGCTGTAATTCCCAAGCGATTTGCAATAATCGCAACACCTTCGCTCGTTCCCGAAAAATCAGTCATAACACCAACCAGCTGCGGTCCAAATGCAGCACCGAGATCGCCGCCTGCCGCCATCAACGCATAAGCCACAACACTTGCTCCGGGGCAAACATTTGCCATCAATATCAATGTTCCGGGCCAGAGCATCGAAACACAAAGGCCGCAAAGCGCACAAAATACGATGGTTAAGGCGGGGATCGGGCAAAGCGCAACAACGATGTAGCAAACCACCGCACCAATGGAACTAAAAAGAAGAATCGTGCTGATATGACCGCCAAATCTTGAATACAATGTTCGGCCGAATGCAAGCATAACGCCAAACATTGCAACACCGAGAATGTCGCCAAGAGTTTTTGATATAGAAAGCACGCGTTCAAGGTAGCCGGAGCTCCATTGCGCCATTGTGCATTCGGAAGCACCGCACAAAAACATAGCGAGCACACAAAGTGCCAGTCGTTTTTTCTCTTTTATTTGACTTGGCGTATCCTTTTTCTCTCCATGGCTCAAAATCGGGATTTCAACGCCGATAAAAAGCAAAAATGCAAAAAAAGGAACCAAAATATATAAAAAGGGAAGCCATTGCCAATTTTCATTGCCAAAAACAAGCAAAAACAGCGTAGAAACGGCCACAACGCCAACCGTGCCCCAAGCATAAACAGAATGAAGCTTGCTCATCTCCTTTTCAGGGTTATCCGCAGGAATGGAAGCAATGATTGGACTTGTGAAAACCTCGTTGAGTCCTGCCGAAAGCGAAAACAAAACCGTTCCACATACAAGCCATGGATATACATCCCAAAAAGGTATAAATGGTGCGAACCCGAATAACGCGAATCCGGCCATCGTAAAAAACGGCATTGAGCGAATCAAAGGCCCTGTTTTTATTCTTTTCGAGATCAGCGACATTAAAAGATCCACGCAAAGTTGAGTGGAAAAATTAATGAGCACCAAAAAGCCAAGCTTTGTATATGAAATGTTGTAAAGATCGTGAAAGGTCAGAAAAAGCACCGGCGAAAGCGTTCCGACAACGGCGATCGATAAATTATTAAAATAACATGCGCATTTCAAACGCCTCGTTGAACAAATCATGTTATCCGATAACGATCTCTTTCTTTTCCTTAGCGGAGAGATAGATGGCATCAAGAATTTTCATCAAGGTACATCCGTCCTCGGCGATAGAAGAAAGATCTCGATCTTCCAAGATGGAATTCACGTAGTAATTGATCTCGTTTTCAAAAAGTCCTTCAAAGGAAAGCGCAGACGGCATATTCAGATTCACGTCAACAAGATAATTGTTCATCTCGGTGTACAGCTCAAATTCAGGAGAAAGCTTTGCGCCGCCCTTGCTTCCAAAGAGCTCGATCGTTCCGGTATCCTTCTTAATATGAAGGTTAAAACTTGCTTCAACCGAAAGAACAGCGCCGTTATCAAAGCGAATCAACGCCGTCGCCATATCCTCCACATCGAAGATTTCCTCGCCCTTGCCGCGGATATTATAGGACGCCTTATCCTTGAGATTATTACGTTTTCCGATACAATCAAATGTAGCACCGTAAACAGAGATCGGCTTCGGGCATCCCATCAAGTATCTCGCGAGATCAATCACGTGAACGCCAAGATCAATCAGAGGACCACCGCCGGAGCGAGACTTATCGCCAAACCAACCACCAGGGCATCCATTTCTGCGAAGATACGTGGTTTTGGCATAATAAACGTCACCGAGATTTCCCGCATCGATGAAATCCTTTGTAATAGCGGCATCATTACCGAAGCGACGAACAAAACCGACCATCAGCTTTTTGCCGTACTTCTTAGATGCATCGATCATAGCCTGCCCCTCGATGGCATTCATCGCCATTGGCTTTTCGCACAAAACATGTTTTCCATAGCTTAATGCGAGGATCGTACAGGGCGCGTGTGCGCTATTCCAGGTGCAAACGCTGATTGCGTCAATTTCTGGAAGCTCACGAAGCATCGTTTCTTCATCGGTATAAAGTCTGGTAACGCCGTATTCCGCACCACGCGCTTTCAGCTTTTCTTCATTGATATCACAAAAAGCATAAAGCTCAACGTTCGGATTTTTTAAATACGCTTTAATATGTACGTTGGAAATATTGCCCGTACCGACAATTGCGATTTTAATCTTTTCCATCATAGCACTCCTTATCTAACGTTCTTACTATCAAGAAAACGAATTGCTTCCGCAATGTCCTTCGAGGGAGTGTCACCGCATTCGCGCTCGATGGTAAGATAACCATTGTAGCCGATATCGCGAAGAGCTGCAAGATACTTATCCCAACAAACGCCGCCCTCATTGAGCGGAACTTCTTTGATGCAATCCTTCCATGCGAGCGGCTCAACGTTGTAGTAAGAAGCTGCATACGTGCGGCGTGTATCAAAGGGCATAAGCTGAATTCCATCCTTTGCGTGCGTGTGCACGATATAATCCTTCAAATTATAAACCGCTTGTACAGGATCGTCGCCTGCGCACATAACGAGATTGGCGGGATCGAGGTTTACCGAAACACCGTTGCTTCCAAGAGAATCCAAGAACTCTTTCAGAAGCATGGAGCTCTCAGGGCCTGTTTCAACTGCAAAATGTCCGTCAATGCTTTTTGCAAATTCTGCAAGCTCATAACAAACCTCATGCATCGAGGCATACTGCGCACAGTTTTTGTCCTCGGGAATAACGCCGATGTGTGTGGTGGCGATGTTGGTTCCCAACTCTTTAGCAATACGAAGAAGCTCTTTTTCTTTTTCGATGAGCTCTCTGTTTTTTGTGTAAAACATTTCGCAACCGATATCTGCACAAACCGCAGAGACTGCGATGCCGTTTTCTTCCATGATTTTTTTCGCATCTGCAATTTCCACGCGGCGGATCGAATCGCCAATCAGGAAGCGGTGGCCAATCTGAAGTCCGTCAGCGCCGATGCTCTTGGCCTCTTCAACGGCGGATTTAAAATCTTTTCTGAAGCTATCAATAATAACACCGATTTTCATTTTTCTTCTCCTTTAATGGTGGTAAATTTAATTTTGTATTATATTTTCATCATACATCTTTTGTGATCGATAAAAAATAGCATTTTTTGGCTTATATATCTCAAAAATTGTGTTTCTCCTCATCCTGAATACGTTTGGCCGCTCTATAATAAGTCTTAGGGCTCACGAAGCCGCAAGCATGGCTCGCATCTGCAACGGAGAGCCCGGGATTTTCGGCGATCATTTTTCGCGTTGCGCTATATCGCGTACGATTTATATATTCTCTGAGATTTACGCCTGCGTGGCGGTTAAAAATGCGAGAAAGATAAGTTGCTTCATAACCGAACTTTTTCGAAAGGGAAGAGAGCGAAATATTTTCTGCATAGCAGGTATCGATATAGCGCATAATCTCGACGGTCAACTGCGTGGTTTTGTTTTGAACGCTGGCGTCCGTTTTGCAATGCATCGAAATCATGCCAAGAAGCATATTAACAAATCCGAGGCGCATCTCGTGATTCATTGAATCCTTCATTGTATATGCTAAACGCACGAAATCTAATATTTTTTGATACCCATCTTTGCGAGGAGTGAAGGGAGCGATGCGATCGGTGCAAATTCTTTTCTTATCAAAATAAGCTGTGCTCGCAACGATAACAAAGGCTTCAAAATCTTCGCTAAGCTCTGCAATGCCGCAGGTATGTGGCGTGTGTCCGTCCGCAAATGCAATATCACCTTCGGAAATTTGTCTTTGCTCCCCGCCAACATACACTAAAAAACGTCCGCAACTGCCTATGAAAATCTCAACGCTGGAATGATAATGCGGCATCGAATTATAATATGTAGGCTTCTCTCGTGTATATTTTACAAATAGAAAATGTCCCTCGACATCCGCATCCTTTTCATAATACATAAATTTTCTCCGCTTTTTGCATTTGTTTCATTGTATCATATCTTGTGTTTTTTTTCAATAGAGAAACGATAAAAATAAAATTTGCTTGTATTTATCTATCATAAAAGTGTAGTTTTTTCTTTTTTTCAATTTCTGTATTTACATTTGCGGCAATTTATGATATGATAAATACATTCTTTTCAGAAAGGCTTTTTTTCATGAACGCATTATTGTTGATTCTCGTTGTGCTCGGTATAACCGCGCAACACGTTACAAAAAAAATATACAATCAAAAAACAGATGGCGGTGCTTATACGTTTTCTGCAATTTCTGCTTTTGTTGCACTGATCTTTTTCGTTATTACAAGTGGCGGAGATCTTCATTTTACATGGGATTTTGTTCCGCATGCAATCGGATTTGCGCTTACATATAGCCTGAGTATCGTCTTTTCCTTCCTTGCCATCACGGCCGGTCCGCTTTCTATTACATCCTTGATTACTTCATACTCCTTGCTTATTCCCACGGTATACGGTCTCATTGCTTGGGGGGAAGATTTTTCCATCCTTCTCGCGATCGGAATCCTTCTTCTGATTATTTCCATCTATCTGATCCGATTTGAGCCTAAGAGCGAAAATGAAGAAAAAAATCAGCGTCTAACTCCCAAATGGCTCTTGTATGTTTCTCTGGCATTTATCGGCGGTGGCGGATGTTCTGCGGTGCAAAAAGGACAGCAGCTTGCATTCCAAGGTGCTTATAAGAATGAATTTATGATCGTTGCGCTCGGTATCACGACGATCGCCATTGGATTGTGTGCGTTGATTTACGAGAAAAAGCAGATTGTTCTCTTTGCAAAACGTAGTGCGCTTTGGGCATCTCTTTGCGGCGCAGCCAACGGCGCTGTGAATTATATCGTTTTGCTGCTTTCCATGCGTATGGCTGCCTCTATTATGTTTCCCATTATATCCGCCGGCGGTATCGTTATGGCCGCGATGCTCTCTATGACAGTTTATAAAGAAAAATTATCAGGCATTCAAAAAATCGGCTTGGCTTTGGGCGTTCTCGCCATTATTGTTCTGAATATATGATCTTTAAATAAAAACTCCGATGAACGTTTTTTAACCGTTCATCGGAGTTTTTATTTTTTATTTAAGGATGAATTTTGCAAAGCTCTTCTTGCCGCGCTTGATAAGAACGCCTGCCGTCAATTGCTCTGCGGTTACTGTTGCACGAACATCGGTAACCTTTTCGCCCTCAACAGTAACGCCGCCCTGCTCAATTGCACGTCTGCCCTCGGACTTGGAGGGAACCATCTTGCCAAGCACAAGCAGGGAATTGATATCGATAGCACCGTCAACAAGGGATGCGCTATCTACCTCAACAGAAGGAGTCAGCGCGCTATCGCCTGCGCCGAAGAGTGCGCGGGAAGCATTCTGTGCCGCCTCAGCCTCAGCCTCGCCGTGAATCATCTTTGTCAGCTCATATGCGAGGATTTCCTTTGCAGTATTGAGCTGTGCGCCCTCCCATGTATCCATCTTGTCGATCTCCTCCAGAGGAAGGAAGGTCAGCATGCGGATGCACTTAAGAACGTCCTTATCGCCAACGTTTCTCCAGTACTGATAGAAATCGTAAGGAGATGTCTTATTCGGATCGAGCCAAACGGCGCCGCTCTGCGTTTTTCCCATCTTCTTGCCCTCGGAGTTCAGAAGAAGGTTGATCGTCATTGCATAAGCATCCTTGCCAAGCTTCTTACGGATCAGCTCGGTTCCGTAAAGCATATTGGACCACTGATCGTCGCCACCAAACTGCATATTGCATCCATAGTGCTTGAAGAGGTGGTAGAAGTCGAAGGACTGCATGATCATATAGTTGAACTCAAGGAAGGAAAGTCCCTTTTCCATTCTCTGCTTGTAGCATTCAGCTGTGAGCATGCGGTTAACGGAAAAGCAAGCGCCAACCTCACGAAGAAGCTCGATATAATTCAGTCCCAGCAGCCAATCGGCATTGTTCACCATAATGGCCTTATCATCACCAAACTCAATGAATCTTTCCATTTGCTTTTTGAAGCACTCGCAGTTATGATCAATGGTTTCCTTTGTCATCATGGAGCGCATATCTGTACGTCCGGAGGGATCTCCGATATGTCCCGTACCGCCTCCTATCAAAACGATAGGCTTGTTTCCGGCCATCTGCAGTCTTTTCATGAGACAGAGCGCCATGAAATGACCAACGTGAAGGCTATCAGCCGTGGGATCAAAGCCAATGTAGAAGGTAGCTTTTCCTTCGTTAACGAGGTCCTTGATCTCCGCCTCGTCGGTCACCTGAGCAATCAGCCCGCGAGCGACCAGCTCGTCATAAATTTTCATTTCTATATTTCCTTTCAGATATGTATTAACAAATAAAAAAGCCCTTGGAGAAAATCCCCAAGGGCGAATTAAACCGCGATACCACCTTGTTTCGCTTTTTCCTTACGGACAAAAGCCTCTGATCCGCTATGAGACGGACACCGCGCGATAACGGGCGCTCCCGTTGCAGCCTACACATTTTGCAAAAGCAAAACTTCGATGCACTCTCAAAGACGTATTCGCCGAAGTAAAAAGAATGCCTCGCACCAATCGGCATCTCTCTGTGCTTTTTAAAAATCGGTTACTGGTTCTTATCAACGATGTAGTAATATTTTAACACAACACCGTCAAAAAGTCAAGTATTATTTTCAAAAAAGCTCTGCGACCTAAACGTTCATATAAAGGCCATCATATGCAAGCGTGAGGCCTTCCTCCGCATCGCATAGCGCACGGAGAGATTCGTGTATACTTCTTTTCTTATCAAATGGAATTGCTGTTAAGAAGCAACGCGCACCTGCAGAAAGTGTCTTAGCATCAATGAAGATGGAACGAATCATTTTGGCCATTTCGAAATTAGCCGCTCGCACAGTTATAGCTCCCGTTGGAGCATCTGCACTTGGGCAACCGAGAATTGCATGGTCAAAATGGAGCTTTGAAAGAAGCACCCAGGCTTCCGGATGCAAAAATCCGCCATCCGGAAGATAGAGAAGAGATCGATCCGTGCATAGCGCATATCCGATTGCGGTATTTCCGTTGACTGTGTGATAAACCGTTGGAATAGGAATCACCTTCGCACCTTGCACATCAAAAATTTCGTTTGCGCGCATCTCAACAAAGGTAATTAAAGGATGATCGGGAATCAATGGCTGTACGTAAGATTCTGCGCAAATACAAATTTTCTTTCCGTTTTTCAAAAGGGAGAGGAGCGTTTCCGCAGAAAAGCGTTCTTCGTCTATCGTTGTAATTAAAACGGTGTGAACGTCGCGAAAAAGACCGGTTAAGCCGTAATCTTCCGCAAAGGAAAATACTTCGCTTGTAGGATCAATCAAGATTTCATTATCAATCAGGAGCGATGCGGGGCGTCTGAAATCCTTTGTGTTGCGCTTTTTAGACTTCAATAAACCGTAGCCCGTTCCAAGAAAACGTATATTCATTTTATCCTCTGCGTCTTACCGAATAAACGGTTTGATGTCGATAAGTCTGTCCTTTTTCATAAAAAATCTCGCCGCGCGAAATTGCGCCGGGCTCAGTCTGGGTTTCAAGGCAAATAGCACCATGCTTAACGCGTGGGATTCCGCCACTGAAATCAGGCTTACCACCAAGGAAATTGCCTGTATAAACTTGCATCCCCTTCTGGTCGCTGCATACGTCCATAATAAGTGCCTCACCCTCTAGCGTGGCAATGAGAGGAAGGGAAACACCGCACACAACTTTTTCCATCTTAGGATTCAAGATAAAATTATGATCGTATCCATCAAATCCATTCGCAAAATGCCCACCCACCGGATGCGGCGTTGTAAAATCAAAGGGAGTTCCAAGCACCTCAGGGCGATTGCCTGTAGGGAGAATTGCTGCATTGGTTTCGGTGTATCGATCGGCATAAATCGTCATCATATGCGAATCAATTGTGCCCCCAAAACCATTAAGATTAAAGTATGCGTGATTCGTCAATGCAATCGGTGTTTTGGCTTCGGGGATTGCGGCATAATCGATCAAAAGATCTCCGCCCGCCAGGCGATAAACAACTGTTGCATTCAAAGCACCGGGGAATCCTTCTTCGCCATCTGCAGAGCGAAGTGCAAGCACGATCGAGTTTTTGGTTGTTTTTTCAACCTTCCAAACGCGTCTGTCAAAGCCATTGCCGCCGTGCAGGCAATTCTCACCATCGTTTTTGGGAAGTCGATATGTCTTGCCATCCATTTCAAAACAAGCATTTGCCACGCGATTGGCAATGCGACCGATCAATCCACCTTGATGCGAATCGTCCGCTTCATAATCCGCAATCGTATCATAACCTCCAACGATAGACATACCATGCACCTTAAATTCTTGAATGATGCCACCAAAGGTGATAATTGTGACAGAGGCCACTTCGTTTTCTATCGTATAGGATTCAACCTTTTCTCCAAGTCTTGTTATTCCGAATTGTTTTGTTTTCATTTTTTCCTCTCAGAAATTTAATCATATAATATATTATAGAACATTTTTTTCGAATTGTAAAGAAGATATGATACTTTTTATTGACATTTTCAAACTTCTGTGCTAAAATGTTATCATAAAAAATTCGCTTGGGAGTCAAAATGAAAAAAGCAGTTATTGTAATCAATGGCGCGGGTGGCGTTGGTAAAGATACGCTTTGTGATGCCGCCGCAACAAGTTATATAACGAGAAACATTTCCACGATCACGCCGATCAAGGAAATTGCCGCCCTTTGCGGTTGGAATGGCGCCAAGGATAACAAGAGCCGCAAATTCCTTTCGGATATGAAGCGTCTCTGCGCGGATTATAATGATTTTCCAACGAATTGGGCAAAAGCGCAGTTCGATAGCTTCTTGAGCACAGACGAGGAGATTCTTTTTGTTCATATCAGAGAAGCGGATGAAATAGCCAAATTTGTTTCCGCTACAGAAGGTGTTGCGAAAACGCTTTTGATTCGCGGTGGGGAGCGATTCAGTCGCCGTTGCGGCCGCTATGGCAACACTTCGGATGATGACGTTGAGAATTATTCTTACGATTATTATTTTAACAATGACACAACGCTTGAGGATGCAAAAAAGCGTTTCATAGAATTTCTCGCATCGATTCTAGCTTAATTTCTTACATAAAAAAACAGATAGGTGACTCTTTCAGCCTATCTGTTTTATTTTTTTAAAGCAAAATACAAATCAAACCGTTAGATCCCTCATTGATAATCTTTTCTAATGTCTGCCCGAGTTTTTGTCTGGATTCTTCGGGAATGTGTGCAAGCTTCCCATCCAATCCGTCGTTCATCAGATCGTATAAGGATTTGCCGAACATATTGGATTCCCATAGTTTTTTCGGATCATCCTCGTATTCGCTCGCCAAAGATTTCATAACCTCTTCCGTTTGTTCCTTTGTTCCAACCACGGGCGAAAGCTCGGTGCGAATACGCGACCGGATCATATGGATCGATTCGGCGTGAGCGCTGATTTTGATGCCGTATCCCGTTGCGTGCTTGAACAAAACCGGCTCTTCAAAATGCATCTCCTCCGGCTTAGGCATAACGATACCATATCCCGTTTCGTTTACCTCAGCAAGCGCCTCTGCAATCTTGTTATATTCTTTTTCAATAGTAGCGAGATGTGCTACCAAGGCAAGAAAATCTGCTTCGTTTTCGATTTTACGCCCACAGTACTCGCTAATAACACTATAATACTCCGATGAGTCCAAAGAAAGCTCCAGCTTTGCACTTCCTTCGGAAGGCTTGGTCTCTATCACGTGCAATTGCGGATTATTCTTGCAAATGCGAGAAACATCCCCAAGCTTGCGAACTTGCGATGTCGCATCCTTCACGGTATTGAACATTTTTTCCACGATCGGATGTCCATCATTAAGAACCGCCGTCCATGCGGGAAGCTCAATTTCCAGAGAAAGCACCGGAAATTCCTTCAATATAAGCGTTAGAATTTCCGCGATATCCTCTCCATCCAGGGCGGGGCATCGAACCAACGCCACCGGAACTCCGTATTTTTGCTCCATTTCCTCGGCAAGTGTTCGTGCGGCTTCGCTTTCGGGAACCGCAGAATTTAGCACGATTGCAAATGGCTTTTGAATCTCGAGAAGCTCTTTTGCTACCTTTTCCTCCGCCGCAACATAGTTTTCTCGCGGAATATCTCCAAAGCTTCCATCGGTCGTAACGAGTAACCCTATCGTCGAATGTTCGGCTATAACCTTACGCGTCCCGATTTCAGCCGCCTCGGTAAATGGGATTGGCTCCTCGTTCCAGGGCGTGCGAACCATCCGTTCCTCGCCTTCTTCATATGCTCCGATCGCATCATCAATCATATAACCAACGCAATCGATCAATTTCACGTTCAGTTCGGTGTTTTCTTCGCCAATTTTGATACGAACGGCCTCGTCGGGGACAAATTTGGGCTCGGTTGTCATAACGGTTCTGCCGGAAGCGCTTTGCGGCGTTGAATCCTTCGTTCTCTCGTGGTCGTATGGATCATTGATCCCGGGCAAAACAACACTCTCGAGAAAGCGCCCGATCAGCGTTGATTTTCCGCTTCTCACCGGGCCAACAACACCGATATAAATATCGCCCCCCGTTCTTTTTGCTATTTGCTCATAAATGTTCACGTCTGCCATATTCTCGGATACCAGCCTTCCTTCGAATTCTTTTATTCAATGAAAGGTATGCAGGATGAGCAAAATATATGCCTTCAGGGAGCGATAGATTTTATTTAATTTGGAGATTTTTGTATTTCTCCTCAAAAAAAGATAAAATTTCTTTCATCTTATCAGAGGGAATTTTTTGTACTTTTCGATCACAGGTCAAAAGTCCGTTTGTTTCATCTTCGACGTCGGCGATTTGCGTATACACCAGGCCGCAAAGCCCCTTGTCAACGAGCGGAAGCGCCTGTTCAAGATAAAGTGCGCGAAGAGATTCAAAAAGCGAATCCTCATCGGAAAAAAATTTATAACCGTAATTTTTCTCGCTCGCAACGTGTCCTTTTACACGTAATGAATACCCTCCGAATTCGCTGATAAAAAACGGACGTGAGGAAGGCTTTTGTTCTTTCAATGGTTTGAAGTACACGTGATGTGAATCAAGATCGCTTTCATTTTGCCAAAACCAGCCGGACGTTGCATCATAGATACGAGAAGGATCGATCTCTTTCGCGATCGCAAACATTGAATCAGCGCAAAACTGCCCCCACCCCTCATTGAATATCGTATACATCAAAACAGACGGGGAATTATGAAGAAGCGAAAGTGTTTTTCTCATTCCGTTTTCAAAGTTCTTTCGCGTCGTTGGATCTTTATGAAACCTCAAATCACTTCTTTTCTTGAATCCCAATGTGGGGAGCGCCGTATCCTTTATGAAAGAATACCGCCCGCAATTTACCATGTCCTGGAAAACGATCATGCCAAGTCGATCACAAAGATGATAAAAAATCATCGGCTCGATCTTTATATGCTTGCGAAGGGTATTATAACCCATTTTTTTAGCAACAACAATGTCATTCTCGTATCCTTCGGGCGATGCCGGAAGAAACAATCCATCGGGATAATATCCTTGATCTAAAAGCGCTTGAATAAAATAGGGCTTGCCGTTCAAGCAAATGCGCGGAATTCCATTTACATCTTGAATGGATATTTCTCGTAAGGCAAAATAGCTATTTACTGTGTCATCGCCCGCATGAAGTGTAAAATCATAAAGGTACGGATATTCGGGGCTCCATTGCTTCTGGGTTTTGGGTGCAATGGTGATGCTGTCTCCGTTAAAAGTATATCGTTCTCCGGTTTCTTTCAAAACGATCGTTTTTTCTTCCGCATCACAATCTACACAGATGGTAACTGAGGTAGAATTTTGTGTTATTTTCAGATCCTTCACATACTGCTCAGGAACAGATTCGATCCAAACGGTTTGCCAGATGCCGCTCACGGGAGTATACCACATGCCGCCACGTTTTTTCGTCTGCTTTCCATAGGGAAGAGACCAAAGGCAATCATCCTCTGCGCAAACCGTCAGCACATTTTCATCCTGCAAATATTCGGTAATATCAAAGTCGAACGGATGATAACCACCGATGTTTTTGCCAAGCAATTGCCCATTCAAATATATTGTTGCAATTTGATCCACCGCACCAAAATGCAGGAGAACACGATCTTTTATGAATTCCCTTGGCAGTTCAAAGCTTTTTCTATAATGTAAATACTCTCCATCTTCCGGAGTCATTCCAATGCCGGAAAGCGAGCATTCGGGAGAAAAGGGAACAAGGATGGTTTTGGAATATGCGTCCGGTGCTTTTTCGGACAAAGAGACTTCAAAATCCCATTCTCCATTCAAACAAAAATAGGAATTTCGAACCATTTGTGGGCGCGGATATGCAGAAAAAACAGATGTATCTGCGATGTTATTAATAGCTTTATATATAACCTGCTTCATTTTTACTCCTAAAACATATTAAAAAAGACTTAATGCGAATTCCCAAATACATACCGCAACAAAAACAATAACACCGGGATTCAATGCGGCGATACGGAACCCTTGACCTACCGGAAGTGGATGTATCGCCCTCCGATTCGGCAAATATTTTCGATAGTTCATGAAAAAGATCGCTGCTCCGAGTAGCGCAATAAATATCTTTGCGATGCTGTATCCTGTGATTGTGAGCGTGAGAAAGGCATATTGCGCTCCAAAATTTGCGGCCTCAAAAAACGCCTCCAGTTTTTCTTGTGCTTCCATAATAGGAAGAACCGCGATTGTACCCAGAAAATTCGTGGACATATGCAAGGCGATCGTATAACGAAGGCGGCCTGTTCGCGTATAAATCAGTCCAAGAATGCATCCGTTCAAGAATGCATAAAACACCTGAAATAAATTTCCGTGTACCAGCGAAAAAACAACCGAAGAGAAGAGAATGGCAACCATCTCGCCATGTACATACAACCGATCGATAATGAGCTTGCGATAAACGATCTCCTCGATAATCGGTCCCAAAACAACTGCTATGACGAAAACAAGCCATGTCGGTGTTTCAGTTATAAGATCTCCCGTATCATTCGTAATACCGTGCTCGAAAAACTTTTCAGCAAGAGAGAGCAACACATTGCTGATATAGGAGCCAACAAAGGTAAAAAATCTTCCGATCAAAAAAAACAGCAAAATTTCTCCAACATCCATCTTGTGCTTTTTCGGAGAAATCGGTCGTATCTTTCTCATAAAAAGGTAGGCGCTCGGAATTCCAAAAAGATAAAGAGGACCGAGAGAAATCGCCCATTGGTAATATATGTTTTCGGTAATTCGCGGATATAAGCCGAGCAGGGCCAGAATTAACTCTAAAATCAATATTGATAGATAAGTAACAAAGGTACAGAGCACCAAGGACAATGCAATGCGCGAAAATCTGCTTTTAGCATCTTGTATTTCTGTGTTGTATAAAAAATTGCTCTCGTAATTCTTGGAATGAAATGAATCCATGTCGCCTCCACCTAAGCATTTTACATCTATATTTTACCATATTAAAGAATGGATTTCAATCCCGAATTTGTAAATCTTATTGCTTGCCAGTTTCGAAAAAATAAATTAAAATAAAATTCTAAAATTCCTTGAAAAGAGTAGCGAGATGTGATATACTATATGAGTATTCATATAGCAACGGATAATTCTATGCGATCGCAGAAGGGACAGATTATGTTTGAGGTTGGCTTTGATAACGAAAAATATTTGAAACTGCAAACGCAAAGCATCAAGGAGCGAATTGCCGCTTTCGGTGGAAAGCTCTATCTCGAATTTGGCGGAAAGCTTTTCGACGATTTTCATGCATCCCGCGTTCTTCCGGGGTTTGCCCCCGATAGCAAGATCCGTATGCTTTCTGAGCTTAAGGATGAAGCCGAAATCATTATTGCGATCAACACTGAGGATATAGAAAAAAACAAGGTGCGCGGCGATCTCGGAATCACCTACGATCTGGATGTATTGCGTTTGATAGATGCTTTCCGTGCTTCCGGTCTTTACGTTGGCTCTGTAGTGATGACACGTTATCGAGAGAACTCGAGCGCCATCGCTTTTAAAGGCAAGCTTGAGCATCTTGGCATCAAGGTTTATAAGAACTATGCCATTGAAGGCTATCCCTATAACATCCCTCACATTGTTTCGGATGAGGGCTTTGGAAAAAATGAATATGCGCAGACCTCTCGTTCTCTGATTGTGGTTACCGCTCCTGGGCCGGGATCCGGAAAAATGGCAACCTGCCTCTCACAGATCTATCACGAAAGTAAACGCGGTATCAAATCCGGCTATGCAAAATTCGAAACCTTCCCGGTTTGGAATTTACCGCTGAATCATCCCGTAAACCTTGCATATGAGGCGGCAACGGCGGATCTCAATGATATGAACATGATCGATCCTTTTCACCTTGAAGCATACGGAACGCCTACAGTTAATTATAACCGAGATGTGGAAATTTATCCCGTTCTCCGTTCTATGCTCGCGGGTATTCTCGGCGAATGCCCTTATAAGTCACCCACCGATATGGGCGTAAATATGGCCGGTTTCTGCATTTTTGATGAGTCCGCCGTAAAATCTGCCTCTAAGCAAGAAATTATACGCAGATATTATAGCGCGCTTTGCAATCGCAGAAAGGGCAATGGATCGGATCTTGAAGTAAACAAGATAGAAATGCTTATGCAGCAACTTTCCTGTGATATTTCTGTGGATCGTCCCTGCGTTGGCGCGGCGCTTCGAAAATCCGAGCAAAACGATCAGCCTGCCGTGGCGATTGAGCTTCACAACGGCGAGGTTGTTACAGGAAAGACTTCCTCGCTGCTTGGCGCTTCTGCCGCCGCACTTTTGAATGCGTTGAAGAAGCTTTCGGGAATTGATGATTCCACGGATATTATTCCGCATCACGTTTTAGAGCCAATCCAAAAGATCAAGACAGAAAATTTAGGCAACCATAATCCTCGTCTGCATACTGACGAAATTTTGATTGCGTTGGCGGTTTCGGCGGCCGGTAGCCCGCTTTCGGCAAAGGCGCTCGAGGCACTTCCGAAGCTTCGAGATTCTGAGGTGCATTCTACTGTTATTCTTTCTCAGGTTGATACAAATACCTTCCGAAAGCTTGGTATGAATCTCACATGTGAACCTAAGTATCAAACCAAAAAACTTTTCCATACTTAACAAAAAAAGAATCGAGCAATTTCTTGC
>JAZQWS010000092.1:0-1499 GCA_045632465.1 Eubacteriales bacterium | reverse complement strand
TTTCCGTGCTTCGGTCAAAGGATGCAAATCGGCTCATTTTCTGCCGAAGCTTCATAAGTTCATCCTTGGGGGATGGCTTCTTTTCGTCAATGCTTGGCAGGAAAATGCGCGGATCTTTCGCCGCCTTTCTTTCCTTTCTCGCAATATGCTCTGCGGCTCTGAGGCTTCCGACCTGCGTGGAATTCAAAGCGCTTCCGCCGGGGCGGTAAACGCCGAACGTGCCCGCCGCCTCTCCTGCGGCGTAAAGCCCCTTCACGGTGCTTTCCCAGTTTTCATCCACGCAAACGCCGCCGTTGCAATGCTGTGCGCAAACGGCGATGCGCAGAGGATTCTTGTATAGATCGATCCCGTGCGAAGCGTAAAGCTCGATCGCCGCGGGATTCATTTTTTCGAGGCGCTCGATCGGCGTTCCGAAAAGCGCATCCGAGTTTCCGAGATAGGCGCGCGCCTCCTCGGAAAGAGAAGAAAAATCCGTATTCAATCCCTTCGGATTTTTCGTGAAATCCATGAAAACGCGCCTTCCAAGCGCCGTTTGCTCCGAAACGAGAAGATCCACGAGGGAGGAGCCCTCCGCTTTTCGCGTGTCAAACGGCCATTGATAGCCCTTTAGAAATACGCGGTTGTTCGCTTCCGCTCCGAGTGCATCGAATAAAAATTCGCGCTCCGTTCCGTCCTCATCTATTGAAATATAGCGGGGAATCACCTGCTGATACGTGCCCGAAACGTTCCATCTGAAATCAATGCTTGCAAGCCCGTATTGCCACTGATCCATGTTGGAAAGCATCGCGCCGGCCTCGATGGCAAGTCCTGTCGCGCCGTGCTGGCTTTCGGGGTAAACGGTGTTTTCATAAATTCCCGCAGGGCCACCCGTGCAGAGGATCGCGTTTTGGCAAGCAAAAATTTCGATCTCTCCGCTCTCGGTGGAAATCGCGGCAATGCCCGAAACCGCTCCGTCCTCCGTTAAAATCTTGATCGCAAGCCATCCGTCAAGCATCTCAATGCCGCGCCGCACGGCCTCGCGCTCCAGCGCCTCGGTCATAAATTTTGAGGTCAGCGGTCCGCAGGAGGTCGCGCGCTCGCGCGGATCGTGGTCGGTTTTGTATCCGGCGTATTCGCCGAAATCGTTGGTCGGGAAGGGAACGCCGATCTCCACAAGATGCATAAAGCACCGCGTGGAATAGGCCGCCTCGCAAAGTGCGTGCTCGCCCATCACGGCGCCGCCGTCATAGAGCGTTTTCGCCATCTCGCGCACGCTGTCGCCCGCCGCGCCGCAAAGCGAAAGCTTGTAGTAAGTCTGCTTGTCGCTTCCCGTGTTGCGGGAGGTTCCCATATTTTTTTCCTCGGTCAGCATCGCAATATCCGTGATGCCGAAATCGTAGAGTCTGGTCGCCGCATTGTAGGCGGCCGCGCCCGATCCGATAATTATGGTATGATAATGCTTCATAGGCTTCTGATATGCATGCCTCCGTCAACGATAAGGGATGCGCCCGTCGTGTAGC
>JAZQWS010000091.1:0-5975 GCA_045632465.1 Eubacteriales bacterium | reverse complement strand
GTGGGTGATAAAAATGGATAACGATAAGGATTTGCCGAAAAGAAAGTCAACAAGACTAAAAAACTTTGATTACAGCTCCGCAGGTGCATACTTTGTTACGATATGCGTACGTGACAGAATGCAAATTTTATCCGAAATAGTCAGAACTGACCTCACGTCTGCCGATAAAACCATTGGAATAGCGGTAGAAATTACGGTAAAATTAAAGCCTTGCGGCGAGATCGTAAAAGAACAATTGCAGTTGATCGAAACCCGTTTTCCAAGTGTAACAGTTGAAGACTATGTCATTATGCCCGATCATATCCATGCAGTTATCTTTCTGCACGGGATGGCGGGAGGAGCAAGCCCCTCCCCTACCTTGGATGATGTAATCTGTGCGTTCAAGTCCTTGACTTCGCGGAGTTGCAAGCAAAAATATGGGATAGAAAAAATGTTTCAACGCTCCTCTGCCGAGCATATTGTTCGTGACAGAGAAGATTATGAAACGCGCAGAAAATACATTTACGAAAACCCTATACGTTGGTACTACAACGAATTATACACAGAAGAATAGGGGTATGGGCTTTGCCCGAAGCCTTTGTATTACAAATGCGAAACCGGCGATAAAGCGGAACGATAAATTCAAGGGAGCATAATATGAGTAAAATAGATGAGTTAGAGCAAAAAATCATCAAACAAGGTATGACGGATGAAGATTTTGCTGAATACCAAAAAGCATTAAAAAGAGTGCGTGGAAATTTTTTGAAGCGACAACATTGCTACACAACCGCCATTCAATTCCTGCCTAAGTATGCAGATCAAGCGATTAAACTAATTAAATACGGTCTTGAAAACTTTGAAGATGACTGGTTTTCTACATACACATCATATCTTTATATCGGGCATATATATGAAAAAACAAGCGATTTTAAGAACGCGTTTGCATCATATCAAATGGCCAAAGAATCACTTGGAACTAACCATCCCGAATATGTTAAAGAAATTTCAAAGGATCTTATGTGGATGAAATTACATATAGATTCTTTCTGCTATTCGCAGGAATTAGAGAATTATTACTCGTGTTATATAACAACGGATGATTTTTCTAAATCATTTATAGAGAATGAATTTAGATCAGCTATCGCAACTCTTGTGATTGCTTTGCACCACGGGGACATAGTTGAGGCTAAAGAGTCTCTTTATAAAGCAAGAAAAATAAGCAAACCTAATTATTTAGGCAAACTATATAATATCCTTGCCAGACATAATTATAAAGAATCGTTCAAGACCACTCGGGAAGCCGAGGATTTTATAAAAAACATAATAATATAAGCACTAAGCCCCGACAGATATTCAAAAATCTGTCGGGGTTAATCTATGTCTTCTGCAATGCAATTATGGCTTAATGGACAGTCGAGGGTCTCGCTGCGGCTCGGTCACACTCGCGTTCTGACATGCCACTGGCATGTCATTCATTGCGCTCGTGCCGCTTCGCTATGCCTGTCCCTACAAATAAAATGTAAACTTCCTTATGAGAAGGAGGCTTTGGCAGGAGCTTTGTTTTTTCGTGTCCATTGCCTTGGGTTCACTCCACTCTATTCTACTACAAGAGGCTTTTTTATTCAATGTCAGTTTTTACGGGTTCAGTTCAATTCGTGGATTGCTTTTTATTTCCCGAAATCGGCTACACACCGCGGCGCGCGCGGTAGGCGCTCGGCGTTTTCCCCACGTAGGTGCGGAAGGTTTTCGTGAAATGCGAAAAGCTGCGAAATCCCACGGCAAGCGAGATCTCCGAAATCGGGCGCTCTGTTCGCACAAGGAGGGGCTTGGATTTTTCAACGCGGAACATCGCGAGATATTCCATAAAACGAAGACCGAAGGCTGAACGGAAGCGGCGGCAAAAATAGGCGTGGCTCATATAAAGGCGATCAGCCACAGCGGCGGAAGAAAGATATTCGCTGTACTCTTTTTCCAAAATTTCAAGCACGCGGGCGCGAAAATCATCTCGCACGGTGTCCTCTCGCGCGCGTATCAGACCGCCACGCGACAAAGCGGAAAATGCAAGCGATAAATGCCCAACGGACGAAAGCTCCCAGCCGCTTCCCCCTTGGCGGCAGGACGAAACGGCGGCGGCGATATGCGAAAAAACCTCTCTTGCAATCTCCTCCTCTGCATAAAGCACGGGCGGGAGCGTGAGCGCGCCGCTGAGAAGCCCATCCACAAGCACACGGTCGGAAAGCAGGGAGAGATCAAAGCAAACGCAATCGTGCGAAAAGGGCGAATCCTTTTCCTTGGAGTAGCAATGCGGCAAAAGCGGCGGAATCAGCACCACGTCGCCCTCCGAGAGCGCAAGCGCCCCCTCCAGCCCCTCGATCTGCACGGAGGCGCGCCCTGCGCGGATGATCAGGATCTCGATCTCCTTATGCTGATGAAAAATGCGGTTGCCATGCAGGCGGTTATCCTCCGCGCTGTAATCGTTTGAAACGTAGGCAAAGGGAATGGTTGTGTATCTATATTTGAAGTGATCGTCAAACATTTTCTTTCCTTATGTCAAAATTATTATAATGTGAAGCAAAAAAACTATTGTTTTCACGGTGTTTTTGTATTATAATTGTACCATAAATACAAATTTTGTCAAGGAGAAAATCATGGCAGACAACAAAAGATGCTGGAAAATTATTTACTCGCGCTACGAGGGACTTGAAAAGAAGGCTCTCGATCTTGTGAGCGCGGAGCTTGGATCATACGTTAACCGCGACGCGGGCGTTTATTCCCTGCACGTGCTTCCCTGCGAAAAGGCGGAGGAGGCAAAGATCGATTCCAACGCCGTGATCCTCGGCGTTTATTCCGAAAACGCGCACATCCGCCGCTTTATAAAGGAAGAAGAAATTCCCGAGGGCGGCTACATCGTGAAGGTCATCCGCGATCCCGAATGCGAAAGCCGCACCATTGCCTTGATTACCGCCAAAGCACCGCAGGAGGTTTTCTACGGCGCGGTTGACTTCGTGGACGATTATTTTGCAAAAGCGATCCCCGAGGACGGATGCCTTCGCATGCTCCACACGATGTTTGACGAAAATTACGGAAAGCTCCCCCTTTACACGCACGCCACCGCACCGAAGATCAAGCGTCGCTGTGTTTTCACCTGGGGACATCCGATCAACGATTTCAGAAACTACATTGAAAATATGGCGCGCCTCAAGCTCAATCAGCTGATCATCTGGAATGACTTCGTTCCGATCAACGCAAAGGAGATCATCGACTATGCCCACGAATACGGCATCCAGATGATCTGGGGCTATGCCTGGGGCTGGTCGCCTCGCGCATGCGCGGATTTCCGCGTTGCCGATCTTGAAAAGATCAAGGAGGGCGTGCTTGAAAAATTTGAGCGCGAATACGCACCTCTCGGCGTGGACGGCATCTACTTCCAGTCCTTCACCGAGAACACCGGCGCATACATTGAGGGCCGCCTGGTTGCCGACATGGTTGCTGATTTCGTAAACGAAACCGCAGACGCGCTTCTCGCCCGCTACCCCGATCTTTACATTCAGTTTGGTCTGCACGCGCAGTCCGTGAAGGATCACATTTCCTTTATCTCCAAGGTTGACCCCCGCATTGAGATCATGTGGGAGGATTGCGGCGAATTTCCCTTTGATTACGTTCCGAAGATCCCCGATCCCGAATACTACAAGTGGACGGAGGACTTTGTTTCAAAGATCATTCATCTGCGCGGCGATGCCAAGGTTTCGATGCTGATGCGCGGCTTCACAACGCTTGCATGGCAGCAGTTCGTACCGCAGAAGGGCTCTTTCGTTCTTGGAAGAAATCATAAACGCCTCGTGGATCACGACCGCGCGCTGATGGAGCCGATGTGGCGCCACCTGCAGACCGAATGGATGCTCGGCGGCGGCAAGGCGATCTACGATATGACAAACCACGTGCTTGCCGAAAATCATCCCGACATCGCGCTCGGTATGGCGGGGCAGTTTGCGGGCGGCCTTTGGTATAACGAGGCCTGCTGCGCCGAAATTCTCTGGGATCCCACCGTTCCTTACGATGAAATCTGCGAGCGCGTGGCAAAGCGCAGATCGGTTGAAATTGTATAAAAAAGAAAACAATACTTTGCAAAAAACAAAAAAGCAATATCATTTTCGAGAGATGGTATTGCTTTTTGTTTGTTTCTGTGCTATAATGACGGCATAATGATTACAGAACGGTAAGGAGAAAAAAATGACAAAGATCATCTTCGTTCGCCACGGTTACAGCGAGAGCAACAAAGAAAAGCGTTTTTGCGGCCAAAGAGATGTTCCGCTGGACGCGCTTGGTCATAGCCAAGCAGAGCAAATGAAGGAATATTTGCTGAAAAATTATACGATTGATGCCATATATTCAAGCGATCTTTGCCGCGCCGTTGACACCGTGAAGCCGATCGCAAATGCATTGAACAAGGAAATTCACACCTCCGAAGCGCTCAGAGAGGTGAACGTTGGCATTTGGCAGGGGATGCTGGTTGAGGATGTGAAAATAAAATATCCGAAAGCCTTTCTGCGCTATAAGGAAACGCCCGGGCTCACCCGTTTCGAAGGCGGAGAAGGCTATGATGATATATTGGCACGCGCGCTCCCTGCCGTTCAAAAAATCGCGGCGGAGAACGAGGGAAAAACCGTCATCATCGGAACGCACGGCGGCGTGATCCGCGTGCTTTGCGCCGCTTGGACGGGCATTCCGCTTGAAAGAATCGATGAGGTTGCGCCCGTGGCCAATGCCTCCGTCACAGAGGTGGATTGCGAAAACGGAAGCTTTCACATCGTGCAAATCGGATACGCCGATTATCTTACGGACAAAACGCAAGCACAGCGCACGGAATAGGCGAAGTTCGGTATTGAGCGAATTTTCAATAGAAGCATGAAAGCTTTTGCAATTTGAGGCAAAAAGAATCCCAAGCGGAAATAGGTGAATTATACCATTAAGTGCAACACTTTTCGGAATGCTGAATGCTACAAATAAAGACCTGCGCTCCACTTCAAGGGCAAAGCGCAGATCGGTGGAGATTGTTTAAGCAAAAGAAAAAGGCGAGGATGCGTCCTCGCCTTTTTGTGTTCGGAATATTAAGTGATATAGGGGTTGCTCTTCACCTTGAACAGCATCGAAAGAGCGGAGTGAGTCATCACCTGATCGTAATACGGCTGCATAAAGATCTCGCGCGCGCCGAATTTTTCCATAAACTCATAAAAGCGCCGCAGGGCAAGCTCGTCGTTTCCGAGAAACTTTTCCTTGATCGCCGCGGTGAACTGCTCCACGTAGTCAAGATGTCTTTCAAGCATTCGAACGGAAACGGTTTGCACGCGATTCTCCGAATTATAATGCGCCTGCACGAGCCTCCTTCCAATCGCGAGAAGCTCCCCAACGCCTTCAAGGCGGGCAACATCCTCGGAGGTGAAATCTAAGATTTTTTTCATGCCGCCCTCTGCCGTTTTAGGCGAAAGCACCGCATACGGGAAGATTTGCCCAAGCTTTTCAAAATAAACCAAGAATTCGCGGAAGTCTTTACCGTAAATATGCGAGTAATAGTCCTCTGCGATGGCATCGAAGGACAATTGAACGTTATACATACGCGCCGCGTAGGTATAGAACGCAAGACCGTTCGGGAAGAATCCGCGGATCGATCCGTTTTCGATCAATCCCTTGAGGCCGATCTCCTGATAATATGCAACGTCCTCATAGATGCGCTTTGCGATCTGCAGACCGCCCAGATCGTAATACTGATTGATCCAGAAATGATATTCAAAGGAGATCGCATCCCCGGCAAAGCTCTTTTTCCATTCCTTATAACATTCAATCACGTTGCCGAATATGCCCGTTCCCTTGATGTGATTTCTCACGTACGCGGGAACCTCGTACTTGACGTTTTCCGTCGGTCTTGTTTGAATATAGCCTCTTGAGATCGGGGCAAGCAGAAGCGAAAAACGCTTCGGATTTTCCACCTTGTCCACCTG
>JAZQWS010000090.1:0-4642 GCA_045632465.1 Eubacteriales bacterium | reverse complement strand
AGCTTTTGCGTTCCGTTATTCAATGCTTGGCCGCGGCGCTCCGGCGGCGTTTCTTCCGTGGCGTTCGGATTCCAGACAACGGGCGAATTTTCGTCTGCCGCTGCGGCACGCACCTCAAATACACCGTCGGTCAGGATTTTTGCGTACATCTTCACGCCGTCGATATCAAGGACGGCGGCCTTTCCGCTTTCGTAGAGGCGGATGGAGGCAGGCGTGTGCGCTGACCAGCGGATCACATCCTCCGTCTTGCACTCGATCTCATCCTGGATGATAACGCTCTGATCCGCGCGGCAAAGCTTCATGCCGCGAAGCACGGAGCGGCCGGGATACGCCTCCGATATATCGGAGATTGCAAAGCTCTCTTCCCCATCCGAGAAGCGATGGATCACGCAATTTGCGATGCGCGCCTGATCGTGCTCGGGCGAGGGATTGAAGATCACGGTGTTATGCCCTTCAGCGCGGTAACGGTAGCACATACCGTAGCCGGGCGCAAGGTTATAGTTATCGGCGCCGAGGTCTACAAAGAAGCGCTTATTCCCGATATTGACAACAAATGTTCCCATATCGCGGTGTCCGTGGTAGGCATGGTTCTTCGCGAGGTGGATCGCGGCATAGAGCGCCTTCTCTCCGATATCGGTGCGGAAGCTTGCATTGTCACCACCAACACGGCCGAAGGAAAGCGGAATGCTTGACGGCTCTACGTACGGCACGTCGCGGAAATAAAGGGCATCCATATAATCGGCGCGCCCTGCCTCGATATCCTTTTTACGGATGGCATACAGGGCGGGATCGTTATAGCGATCGGCAATCCAGGAAAACATGGGGCTCGTGATACGGATGGAATGCGCATCACCGAAATTGAAGCACATATAATCGGGCGAGGAGAGCGCAAACAGCCAATAGGGCGAGCGCGCAACGCCCACGTAATCGGTCAGGCCGAAATCCGAGCCGGCCGCCGTTTCCAAGGCTTTAGAGAAGAAGGCGAGGAAGCGCGTGGCATACGTCCAATAGTTCACGCCCTCGGAATACGTGCCGTCCTGCTCATCATAGAAATCTCTGACCGCCTGATAGGTATCCTCAAAGCAATTCGTCAAAATCGTTTCGCAGAAATCATCCTCGATCGCATCGTGGATGGCGAGGACCGTGGCAACGAACGAGCCGTCGCAGACCATCTTCCAGTTATCACCCGGCTTATCCTGATACCAGCGATAGCCGCGCAGAGGGATCGTTGCGTTTTTATGCTCCTTCACATCGTCAAACTCTTCCTTGATGGCGAAAAAGCTTTTTTCCGCAATGGTATCGAGGATGAGCTTTTTCTTTTCCTCGGTTAAATAATCGTAAAGCCAATCGAAGCAGAGACCGAAGGCCAGCGTCATTTCCGAGCAATCAAGGAAATGGCGGGGATTGAAATCCGGGAAGGCGGCGGCCGCCTCAATTTCCTTCACGGCACGGGCGGCATATTTTTCCTCGCCCGTGATATGATAGGCGAGCGAATGATAGATCACGCGGCGCTGCACCTCCTGCGCAACAAAAAGCAGACGGATGCCGTCCGGGATTCGGAAATGCTCGGGCGGCATATCCATGGTTTTATCCGCTTCGCGCAGAACGCATTCCACAATGGGCTTATATATACCGTTATCCCGATTGTCACGCAGGCGGGCAAAGTCCTCCGCGGTCATAATAACTCGCGGATGATACCCCTTCGGGTGCTTTGCTCTCGCGGCTTCAAGAATTTTATTTCCAATAGATTGCATGGCTTTTTCCTTTCATTTACCAGAGCGCAAGCGGTTTTAATGCGGGCTTTTCAGAAGGAACTTCGCGCCCCTCTGTCAAAGGATACATCCAGACCGCAATGCGGCAGGCGGATTTATCCTTCAGCTCGACAACGAGCTTACAGCCGGGATTCTCTGCCTGACCGCGAAGAACGGACGAGGAAGAATTTGCGGCAGGCTCAACCACGGGTGAATACTCATCCGGCGCGGAGGGACGAAGCGAAAATACCCCGTCCGTTAAGAGCGAAACGTACATTTTTACGCCGCTGACCTCGAGGATCGCGGCTTTGCCGCCCTCGATGATTTTCGTATAAGCGGAGGTATGCGCCGACCAGCGGATGGCATCCTCTTTATTGCAACGGATCTCGTCCTGAACGAGAATGCTTCCGTCCTTGCGATTCAGCATCAAGCCGCGAACGACCTCGCGCCCCGGATAGGCAGAGGAAATATTTGCAATGGCGAAGCTCTCTTCGCCCGAAGAGAAGCGATGGATATGGCAATCGGCCTGATGCTCCTGATCCTCACCTTTATCGTGATTGAACACAACGACGTTGTGTCCCTCGGCGCGATAACGATAGCAACAATTATAGTGCGGTTTGAAATTATAGTTATCCTGACCAAGATCGTTAAAGAAACGCTTATCACCGATATTTACGATGAACGTTCCCATATCGTTATGACCGTGGTAGGCGTGGTTTTTCGCAAAATGGATGGCGGCATAGAGTGCGTCCTTGGTTATATCCGTGCGGAAGGTTGCGTTATCCGCGCCGACAGAGCCGAAGGCGAGCGGTATGCCCGTCAAAGGAAGATCCTCGGTTTCCTTGAAGTAAAGCGCATCCACGTAGTTGATTTTCCCCGCCTCAATGTCCTTTTTGCGCACGGCGTAGAGCGCGGGATCATCGTATCTTTTTGCCACCCAGGAAAGCAGGGGGCTCGTTACGGAGGCGGCACCCGCATCACCGAAATTGAAGCCGATGAAATCGGGCGAGGAAAGCGCAAAGAGGAAATAGGGAGAGCGGCGAACGCCGTCCCAATCCGTCAGAGCAAAATCCGAGCCTGCGGCGGTTTGCAATGCCATCGAATAGAAGGAGAGGAAGCGCGTTGCATACGACCAATAGGCAACGCCCTCAGAATACGTACCGTCGGCCTCGGCATAGAAATTGCGCACGGCGTTGTAGGTATCCTCAAAGCCGCAAGTAAGAATAAAGTCGCAAAGATCGCTTTCGATCTCATCGAAGGTGGCAAGGATCGCCGCACCGTACGAGCCGTTGCAGACCATCTTCCAGTTATCGCCCGGCTGATCCTTATACCACTTGTAGCCGTGATAAGGATCGAGAACGTTTTTGTGCTCGGGCTCATCGTTATATTCCTCCAAGATTGCGGGGAAGCTTCGGTTTTTGATACAATCGAGGATGAGCTTCTTCTGCTCTGCGGTCAAATAATCGTAAAGCCAGTCAAAGCAAAGACCGAAGGCGAAGGTCAGCTCCGCGCAATCAAGGAAATGGCGGGGATGGAAATCAGGGAAGGCGGCGGCCGCCTCCATCTCGCGCGCGGCGCGGGCGGCATACTTCTCTTCTCCCGTGATGTGGTAGGCAAAGGCACAATGCAGAATGCGCTCCTCCACGTTACGTGAGGTGGCAAGAAGACGAACGCCGTCCGGAATCACGTATTCGCTCAGCGGCGCATCCAAGGCCTTATCCGCCTCGGCGATCATATGATCAACGATTTTTTCATAAAGACCGTTGTGTCGGTTTGCTCTGTAAAACGCAAAGCTCTCCTCGGTCATAATAATGCGAGGATGCTTTTTTCCCAAAGCCTTAGCGGCCTCCAATATTTTACTTCCGATCGATTGCATAACTTGTTTCCTTTCTTGTTATCTTACCATTCGGCAAGGGGCTTGATCTCAGGGGCTTCGGCATCAAATCCCTCTCCCTCGGCCAAGGGCTTGAACCAAACCGCGATGCGGTGGCTTCCCTTGCCGGAAAGGTGAATTTCAAGCTTCTGAATGCCCTCGTTGGTTGCCTGCGGCTTCGGCGTTGAACAGCTGGAGGTGGGCGCGGGCATAACGGCGGGCGAATTTTCATCCGCCACGGCGGCGCGCACGGTGAAATATCCATCCGTCAGAAGGACGGCGAGCATTTTCTTGCCGCCGATATCCAGGATGGCGGTTTTGCCTTTGTTGCGGAAAATGACGGATGCGGGGGTATGCGCCGTCCAACGAATAACATCCTCAGCGGCGCACTCGATCTCATCCTGCAGGATGACACTTCCGCTCTCGCGGAGCATTTTCATGCCGCGGATGGCACTTTTTCCGGGGAAAGCGGCAGACATATCGCCAATGGCGAAGCTATCTCCCTCGGCGGCAAAGCGGTTCACGGAGCAATTTGCCACGTGCGCCTGGTCATTGCCCGGAGCGGGATTGAAGATAATGGTGTTATGCCCCTCAGCGCGGAAACGATAGCATCCGCTATAGGGCTTGAGGTTATAGTTATCTGCGCCAAGATCCAAAAAGAAACGCTTATCACCGATATTCATCACAAACGTTCCCATATCGTGGTGACCGTGGTAGGCTTGATTGGGCGCAAGGTGGATGGCGGCATAGAAGGCATCGTCCGAAACGTCCGTGCGGAAGGCGGCGTTATCCGCCGAGACAGAGCCGAAGGCAAGCGGCAATGCGGAGAGCGGCACGGGCGCTTCGTCTCGGAAGAAGAGGATATCGTCAAAATCGATATTTCCGTTTTCGATATCGGCGCGGCGCACGCTATAAAGCGCGGGATCACAAAATCTCTCCGCACACCAGCCGAAGACAGGGCAGGTGATGCTTCCCGCGCCCGCGTCGCCGAAGTTGAAGGCGATCTTATCGGGCGAGG
>JAZQWS010000089.1:0-5202 GCA_045632465.1 Eubacteriales bacterium | reverse complement strand
CGAAAAACAGCGGTAAAACCCGGCGGAGGATTTTTTTCCTCGGTGCTCTTCGGGCTTGTCTTCTCGGTGGGATGGACGCCCTGCGTTGGCGCATTCTTGGGCTCGGCGCGGATGCTCGTGGCACAGCAGGGGCACGTGGCCGAGGGAATGATCATGCTCCTCTGCTATTCGGTCGGTCTCGGCATCCCCTTCGTGATCGGCGCGGTTCTGATCGATCGGCTGAAGTCCGCATTCGATTTTATCAAGCGGCATTATAAGGAGATCAATATAATCAGCGGTGTGTTTTTGATCCTGATCGGCATTTTGATGGCAACGGGACTTTTCGGACGCTTCATCACCTCGTTAGGATAACAAAAATCAAGACACCGCAAAGGTGAAAATACAGTTTTGAAAAGGAGAAAGCAAATGAAATGGAAACTTTTATTAACAATTGTCGCGCTTTTCGTTTGCATTGGCGGCGCGTACGTTGGATATGATTATCTTTCGGAAAAGCAAGATGGAATCTCAAATCTGCAGTTTTTTGAAGGCGGAGAGGAAAATCTCCCGATAGAAAATCCTCCTGCGGAAAATCCTCCGGCAGAGAATCCTCCGGCAGAAAATCCCTCGGCAGAGAAGCCGGAGGAGGAGACGCCGCAGATCCATCCCTCCGTTCCGGATTTCACGGTGTATGACGTGAGCGGCAAAGCCGTCAAGCTTTCGGATTATTTCGGAAAGCCTATCGTTTTGAATTTCTTCGCGTCCTGGTGCGGCCCTTGCCGCTCCGAGATGCCCGTATTCCAGGCGGCATACGATGCAAACGGCGATGAAATCGTATTCCTTTTCGTCAGCCTGGATAACACGATGCAGGCGGCCGTGAATTTCGTGGAAGGAGAGGGATACACCTTCCCGATCCTGCACGATGCAAATCAAAATGCCGCAGATGCTTACGGTATTCAAAAATTTCCAACCACGGTTTTCATCAGCAGGGAGGGACATTTGGTTGCCAAGGCCGTTGGCGCATTGAATGCTTCGAATCTCGCTCTCGGCATCGAAAAAATAAAAGGATGAAAATAAAAGTTTTGTGATAAAGTTACAGAATGTTATAAAATTTTGTGGTATAATAATATCGTAAGAAAAACAAAAAACAAATCTGTTAAAGGAGATTTATAAAAATGAGCGTTATTAAGTTGAATAATGAGAGCTTTGATGCGGCTGTAAAGAGCGGAAAGGCTCTGGTGGATTTCTATGCCGATTGGTGCGGCCCTTGCCGCATGATGGCACCGATTCTCGAGGCGGTTGCGGCCGAGAGAGCAGACCTTGTCGTTGCAAAGGTCAACGTGGATGAGAGTGCTGAGCTTGCGGCGCGCTTCGGCGTGATGAGCATCCCGACGCTCGTCGTTTTAGACGATGGAGACGAGATCAAGCGTATCGTTGGCGCAAGACCGAAGGATGCGTTGCTTTCTGAACTTGATTAAAGGTAAAAGCAAAAGGGTGTGCGAAATTTCGCACACCCTTTTTTGAATTTATTGCGCCAAACGGCGGAGGGCGCTCTTATCTTTGATTTTGATGCCGCCGCGCAGAACCTCTAAAAGTCCGTCGCTCGCCATATGCTTCAAAACGCGGGTGACAACCTCGCGCGCCGTTCCGAGATGGCGGGCGATCTGCTCATGCGTGAGCGAAAGGGTTTCGCTTCCCGCGAGGCGGGATTCTTCCAAAAGGAAGATGGCGAGGCGCTCGTCCATGCTCATGAAAACGAGCTGCTGCATCACCCACATAACCTCCGAGAAGCGCTCCACGGTGGTTTCGAGGGCGAAGATCTTAACGGAGGGAATCCGCTCCACAACGTCGCCGAAGGCAGAGGCGCCGATGCGGTAACAATCCGAGGGAAGCTCGGCATCCACGAAAACATCAAAGGTGATGCTTCCGAGAACGCAGGAGGCCGCAAGCATGCAAACGTCGCCTGTCTCAAGGCGATAGAGCGTGATCTCCTTGCCCTCTTCGGAGAGCATATAAACACGGAGTCTGCCGCTTCGCACGAGGAAGAGGCCGGAGCATCCGCCCGTGCTTTGAACCGGCGCGCCGCGATCGTAATGCTCCTCTGCGGTGTTTTCACAGAGGTATGCGCGATCCTTTTCGGACAGCTCGCCCCAGAAGGGGAAGTATTTTTCAAAGGTGCAGGCGATCGACATGGCTTTTTCTCCGATCAAAGACTTTTTTTATTGCGAACGAAAAACGTGGATGTAAGTCCGATTGCGCCAACGCCTGCCCAAAGCAGGAGAACCACGTTCCAGCCCACGTTTGCCATCAGGCTTCCGAAGAGCAGGTTTGCCAGAGCGGCGGCGATATAGCCCGTGCAATCGAGAACGCCGTTTGCGCTGGAGGCGCGTCCGGTTTTTCCGAGCCCCGGGATATAGATGCTCCAGAGCATGGAGGAAACCGCGCTCATCGGCATTAAGGCGAAGAGGAGCAGGATCACGTTTGCAATCGGGTTTTGAACCAACTGCATGATAAGGAAGAAGCCGCAGGAAAGCGCAAAGCCACCGCGCATAATAGGAAGCGCGCGCTCACCGATGCGATTGAAGATAGCGAGCGAAGCAAAGGGCATGCAGGAGCGGCAGATCGAGATCGCGGAGAAAACGAAGTTGGAGGTCGTTGTGTCAAACTCCAGATGCGCGGAAAGATAGGTCGGAATCCAGAAGGAAACCGAGGCCGCCGCGATTTCCACAAGGCAGGCGATCAGCATGTAGAAAAGAAAGCCCTCGATTTTGAAAACCTCCGTGATGGAAGAGAGGCCGCGGGGCTTGATCGGGTGGAAGGTAACGATCTGCTTTTTCTGCATCACCGAAAGAACGAAAACGGCGAAGATCGCCATCAGAACGGCGAAGCCGCCCGAAACGATGAAGGCATATTTCGCGGCAAAGATCATGACGAAAAGAGAGGCGATCAAGGGGCCTGCGAAGGATGCAAAGGAGAAGAAAACGCAGATGAGGCGCGCGTGCTTCGGGCTTGCGTTTTCGGAAATGATCTTCATTAAGGGGCCGCGGATCATCGAAAGGCCGAAGCCGAGTGTGGCAAAGCAGATCACGCGCAGTGCCTGATAGGGCAGAAAAGGGAAGAGGATCATTGCCGCGCCGCCGAGACCAATGCCGCCGAGGATCATCACCTTCGGTGAGAGCATATCGCCGAGAAAGCCGTTGACAAGCTGGCCGCCGGCGTAAAAGATCATGTAGATCGAAGAGAGAAGCGCAATGCCCTCCTCCGTGTAATTTCCCGAAAGGAGAAGCTCCGGCGTTGTCACGGAGAGCATGTTTCGCAAATAATAGTTTACAACGTAGATCCCTATCGTGACAACACCGATCAAAAATGCGATTTTTGCGGTTTGGTTGGTTTTCGTTTGTTCCATGATTTTTCTTTCGTTTCAGATTCGTTTCGGGTTAGCCGAGGAAAACCTCTTTGATGGCCTCAAGGTAGCCGTAGCCGTTTACGTCATCGGGCTCAAGATAGGAGGTTTCCGTCCATTCGTTCCAGCTGTTGATCGAGATCAAGGGCGTGATGCAATGCTGATCGCAGAAATCCTTGGCGAGCAGGAGCGCCTTCTTGAAGTTTTCGGGGGTATTGTTTGTCACGATGTCGGGGTGGAAGGACTTGAAGCGAGGGTTATTGTCCCAGCCGATCGAAACGTGAGGATAGTAGGCAACGCCGAAGCGCTCCGCCGTCTTTTCCCATTCCTTCACCATGTCGGGAATGATCTCAAGATAATCGCGGGAAACGTTTGTGAAATGCACGATCTGATAATGCGTCAGCGAATCGAAGCCGAGGGTTTTCACAAGCTCGGGGGTAACCGAGATCGCGCCGCCGTCCACGCCGGAGAGGTTGATGGGATAATCGCCCCATTTGATCAGCTGGAGGTGAACGCCGCCAAGACCTGCCGCCTTCGCCTTTTCCTTCAATGCGGCCAGTGCTTTCGCCGCATTTTCAACGCCGCCGAGACCGCCGATAAAGTTGCCGATATCGTAAATGGCAACCACGGGCTTGCCGTCGATGCGGTAATAGCAATCCAAGCCGAAGTATTTCTCGATCCAGCGGTCGCCGATCTTGTCAAACTGCTTATCCGTTACCTCGCCGCGCCAGACAACGGTGTCCATCGCATCGGAATTGCGATAATCCCAGGTGTAGTTGGCATCGTGGTTGGCCCACATGAGGTAGAATTTCATTTTATCGTGGTTGTCCGCGCCGAGAAAGCCATCGTTCAGGCATTGCTCTAAGAAGGGACGGTCGTCATACCAATACCAGTCGTAGATAAAGGTGTTCACACCGTGGGCCGTGGCTTCCTCGATCTGGCGGTGCATTTCCTTGGGATCAGCTTCGTCCACATAGCCCCAAACGGGCTTTCTTTCCCAGCGGTACGCGCCGTTTTCCTTTTCATGCACCATCTGAACGGTTTGCCATTCGCCAACGCCGTTTGGCCAGAAAATGTGCGAGCGAGGCTCTTTGTTTGTGTAAGAAGGCCAGATATAGGCCGCAATATCGTATTTTTTCATAATCTTCATCCTTTGAACATTGTGTCGTCATTTTCCTTGCTCACGCCGCCATCGCTCATGATCATTTCAAAGAGCTTGTCGGCGAAGAGTGCGTGCATTTCCTCGGTGGGGTGGTTGATGCGGTTTGCGAGAAGGCAGGTCACGTCCTGCACTTCGGAAAGCTTCTTCCATTCGCTGTAGCAATCGCAAACGGCGATGCCCATTTCACGTGCCAAATCCATCGCACCGTAAATATAAGTGTCCATCCTGCCGCCGTTTTGCATCTCAGCGGTCTTGTGCGCATAATCAAGATACACGGAAGGCGTGTTTTCCTTGTCTACGGAGGTGTTCAGCATGTTGGGGGAAAGAAAGATCACGTCGCTACCCGATTCACGGCAACGGGTGAAGATCTCGCGCAGGGAGGAAAGATAGTCCTCGAGGCTTCCGTTCACATCGTTGAGACCGAAGCAAACGATCACGAGATCGGGACGGTGGCAGAGAACGTCGCGCGAAAGGCGCGGAAGCGCATCCTTCGCCGTTGTGCCGCCAACGGAGGCGCAGATCATATTGATCGGCACGTAATTGCGCACCGCATAAAGCTTGTTTCTCAAAACGTTCCAGTAAACGGCATCGTAATCATGATAATCGAGAAAGGCGGCGTGCGAAACGCTGTCGCCAAGGATCACGATGTTGATCGGGCCGT
>JAZQWS010000088.1:0-10382 GCA_045632465.1 Eubacteriales bacterium | reverse complement strand
AGGTTGCGCCAAGGCTCTTCCAATAGCCGAAGGAGGGGTATTCCTCGGTGCAAAGCATTTTGTAAAGCACGTCTGCATGGCCGTATTTTCCGAGCGCGCCGAAGAGCGCCTTCATGCCGAGGATGCCGCATCCTGCGGTGTAGTTACGCGCACGCACCTTTTCGGCAAGGCGGTCTGCCATGAGCTGCGCGCTCTCGCCTTCAACGATGTTGAAGAAGAGCGCCATGGAAAGAGAGCCGATGCTGTCATTGTCCGCTTTGTCGCCGTGGATGTAAGCTTTTTGGATCGCTTTCTTGCAAAAGTCTGATTTTTGCAAATAATAGTTTGCATCTTTGTCATTAGTGCGTGCAAGATACGTTCCGAAGAGGCGAAGCATCTCCATGTAGAAGCAGCTGTCGGAGAACTTGTTTGTGGCAAGCGTGATGCCCTCGCATCTCGGCGGCGTCCAATCCGAAAGGCCAACGCAGATCAGTCCCTCGCGCTCGTATTTTTCCATATAGGCGAAATATTTTTTCGCGCAAGACTTAATCAAACGATAGGCCGAATCATCTCCGTAGGTCTTGTAGATCGCCTCGGGGAGGAAGAAGAGCGCGCTGTCCCAGGAAGGGCCCGCCGCCCAGTTATATCCCCAGCCGCCCGTCGGGCAAACGCAGGAGATCTGTCCGCTCTCGCGCTGGGTGTCAATGATGTCAAGAAGATATTTCTTGTAAGCCGTGCGCATATCAAAACGCAGGCAGGCGTGCGCCGCGGAGAGGGAGGCATCGCCCGTCCATCCGTTCTTCTCGCGGTGCGGGCAATCCTCGGAGAAGCCGTGAAAGTTTGCAAGGAGAGAGGTCTCGGCCGCCTTGGCAAACCAATTTACGTGCGGATCCTTGGTGGAAAATTCGTCTATCGACTTAAGGTCGGTGCGGATAAAGAGCGCCGTCACCTCGTCGTCCCTCAGCTCTGCCCCCGTGATCTCCACGTATTGGAAGCCGTGGTAAACGAAGGATGCGTGCCATGTTTCTTTTTCTCCGCCCTTGAAAATATAGGTGTCCTCGGAGAAACGGTCGATCTTCTGATAGCAGGCGATGTGCGTGTTGTCAAGCTCGATTCCGCTTAGCACCTCACCGTAGCGGATGGTCAGCTTCGTGCCGCGTTTGGCCTTGGCCGAGATCTCGCAAACGCCGCTGATATTTTTGCCGAAATCGTAAACGCGGCCGTTTTTTGTCTTCCAGCTTTTCACGGGGGCGAGGCGCTCGCAAATTCGCATCGGAGGAAGCGTTTGCTTTTTGAGCTTGCCGCCGGGATGCGAAGCAAGGGAGGCACTTTGCCATGCGCTGACATCAAAATCAAGCGAAAGCCATCCGTCCTCCTCTCGCGCATCGTATCGCTCGCCAACGCGGAGAACGCTGTAATAGCAGGGGCCAACGAATTGCAGTGCGCCGTTTTCGTTCTTGGCGCGGTTCACGCGGAAGCTTTCATCGCTCGTGAGGATGATTTTGCCGTCACATTCCAAGGCGAGCAAGAGCTTCTGAAAATCGCGCCAGGGCGCGGCGTAAAAGCTCCAGGTGTCCTCCTCGCTCTGATTGAAGTGTCCGCTTCCAAGCTCAACCGCAACGAGGTTTTCGCCCGCGCGGAGATGCTTTTTCACGTCGTATTCACAGTAGAGGATCGTTTTCGTATAGTCCGTAAAAGCAGGGCCGAGTACCTCGTCGCTCACGCGTTTTCCGTTGATATAGAGCGCAAAGCAACCGAGTCCCGCGATGCGGATCTTTGCCGTCTTCGGCATATTTTCAAGTGTAAAGCGGCGGCGAAGGCGAAGCACCGGATTGGGGGTTCCGCATCTGCGGCCAACCACGTGCACGTCACAGCCGATAAAGCAGGCCTTTCCAAAAAGTGAAGTCATATTCGTTTCTCCAAAAAATTATTTGAAAGCGTGGGGAAAGAGGCGAAGCGCGTTGTCGCGCAGGATCATTTTCTTTTCCTCATCCGAAATGCGCGCAAGTGCCACGCGCCCTGCTTGGAAGGCGGCGGAATAGGTATCCGTTCCGAAAAGGATCTTGTCCGCTCCGATTTCCTGCACGGCATATTCCAAGGCGTTGTTTCGGGAGCTTGCGCCGCCCGAGGTGTCCGTAAACATATTGCCGTGCTTCGCCCTCTTGATCGCATTCACGTGAAGCGGGCCCTCAAGATGCGCGAGAATCAGGCGCATGTTCGGATATTTGTTGCAAAAATCAGGGAGGATCTCGGTTTTGTCGGGGTGGATCACAACGGTGGCGCCCATCTCGTCTGCAAAGGAGAAGAGCTTATCGCCGTGTGCTTCAATGTCGTAGCCCTGACAGCGGGAATGAAGCTTGATGCCAAGCACCTTGCGATCGCCGAGCATCCTTCTTGCCTGCTCAAAGGTCTTTTCCACCTCGGGGTGCAAAACCACCCATTGGTAAACCTTTTCTTCCTTGTGCGCAAGATCCCAAAGGTAGTCGTTTTCCTCGGGGATGCGATCGCCTCGCAAAACCGAAGCATAGGTCGAAAAAGCGCCGCATTCGATGCCGATGTTTTCGTATTCGCCAAAAAGGAAATCAAGGTCCGATCGTTGTGCGACGGCATCCTCGCCTCGCTCCACGTCGCCGAGAACGCCGTGGTTAAAATGGCTGTGGATATCGATGGGGGCATAGCCCAGAATTTCGGAAAGCTTTTTCATATCTGTTCTCCTTAACTATCAAGCCTAAAGAAATTGCTTTTTCATATATCCTATCACATGCGTGTGCTTTTGTCAATATTAAAAAGAAAGGCACTTGAAAAATAGAAAGGGATGTGGTAATATAAAGATAGAAAAAATCCCGGAAGGAAAGAAAATATGAAAAATATCGGAAAATGGATCTGGATCGCATCCGATGCATCGGATACCTATGCGGAGTTTTCTGCAAAAATAACGGTGGAGAAGGGAAAGAAGGTAACGCTTTTTGCCGCCTCCGAGGGGCATTATGCCGCCTATATTGACGAAAAGCTCGTTCTTTTCTCGCAGAGCGGCGCATATCCGAATGCCGCTTTATACGATAGCCGCGCCGTTTCGCGCTATCTTGCAGACGGAAAGGAGCACGTGCTCCGCATCCTCGCCTGGCATCTCGGTGTTGGCTCGAGCAACTATATGCCCGATGCGCCCGGCCTTTGGTTTGAGCTTCGCGCAGGAAGAGAATGCATTCTCGCCTCCGACGAGCGCATTCTTGCCAGAAGGTGCGACCTCTATGAAAACGAATATAAGAAGATTATCACCGGTCAGCTGGGGCTTTCCTTCAAATATGATGCAACGGCAAAGCAGATCGCATCTTGGGAAAACGCAAGCCTTGCAAAGAAGCGTCCGCGCCCGAAAAAGCGTGCCGTTTCTCCCCTGCGCCTTTTGCCGCTTCGCCCCGCCGCATCCATGGAGATCACCGATAAAGGAACGCTTCTGATCGATCTCGGCGAGGAGCGCGTTGGCTTCCTTTCTCTTTCTCTCGTTTCCGAGAAAAATCAGCCCCTTCTGATCACCTATGCCGAGCATCTTGTGGATGGGCACGTGCAGCGCAGGATCGGCGGGCGCGATTTTTCCGTGGAATACGTGGCAAAGAAGGGAAGAAATCGCTTTATGCATCCCCTGCGCCGCCTTGCGGGCCGCTATATTGAGGTGGAATTCTCCGCGCCGATCAAGGTTTCGCATATCGCCTTGCACGAGGTAAGCCGCGTATTCAAGGAGAGGGAGATCCGCTTTGAGGATGCGCTTCTTCAGAAAATTTACGATGTTTCGGTGAACACGCTGCGCCTTTCCGTGCATGAGCATTACGAGGATTGCCCCTGGAGAGAGCAATCCATGTATCTTCTCGATAGCCGAAACCAGATGCTCTGCGGCTATTACGCCTTCGAGAACACCGAAATTCAGCGCCATAACCTCCTTTTCTTCACCGAAGGGCAGGGAGAAACCGGATTTTTCCCCATCTGCTTCCCCTCGAAGCACGTGTTTGCCATCCCCTCCTTTTCGCTTTGCTACCCGCGCATGGTGCGGGATTACGTGGAGCACACGGGGGACAAGAGCGTTTTGCCCCTTGTCCGTCCCGCCATGGAGAAAATGCTCAGAGCCTTTGCTTCCTCCGTGGATGAAAGCGGGCTGATTCCGAGAAAACCATATCCCTTCTGGAACTTCTATGAATGGAGTGAGGGAAGCGATAACGATTCGGATCTCCACCGCACCCCGAACGATTACGATCATTGTTATGATCTTGCGCTGAACGGTATGTACGTGCTTGCTTGCCGTGAATACGCCGCGTTGTACGGCGGAGAGAGCATGGCCGAGGGAATGCTTGAAAAAATCAAGAAAACCTTCTATATTCAGGAAAACGGCTTTTATCGGCTGACAACGGGAAGTGATAAAAGCAGCGTTCTTGTGAACTGCATCGCGCTTCTTCTCGGCCTTGAAGATAAAAAGTTTGCCGAAAGAATGATTGCAGATGAAACGCTTGTTCCGATCACGCTTTCTATGCATACCTATCTTTATGATGCGCTTTTGCAAACAGATGTTGACTTTTCCTCGTTTATTGTTGCGGATATCAAGAAAAAATACGGCCGCATGCTCGATGAAGGAGCAACTACGTTCTGGGAAACCGAAAAGGGCTGGAGAGACTTTAGCGATGCGGGAAGCCTCTGCCACGGCTGGTCTGCGATTCCGGCGTATTACCTTTGCCGCCTTGTGCTCGGCATGAATGAAAAATCTTTATAAAAGGAGAAAAATAAATGAAAATGAATAAACTTGACAAAGGTGCCTTAAAGCTCTGGTACATCCGTAGCGGCCTTGTTTCGCTTGTGCTTCTTGCGGTATTTATTCCTGCCGTGATCCTCGTGCCCACAGATACTGTACGACCCGCCGTTCTGATTGCGGGCGGCATTCCGCTTCTCATTGCACTTGCGCTGATCCTTGTTCTTCCGTATTTCAGATATAGCCTCTATCGCTATGGCTTTGATGAAAAGCGTATTGTTGTCGAGCACGGCGTGATCTTCCGCCATCGCGCCACCATTCCCGTTTGCCAGATCCAGGATCTGCATCGCTTTGAGGGCCCTATCATGATGCTGATGAAGCTCAGCGGCGTAACGATCTCCACCGCAGGCTCAAACTTCAATCTCGCCTGCCTCTCGCATGCGGATGCCGATGCCATGGTTGAGGCGCTGGAGGGCTATCTTGAAAAGAGAGTGGAGGAAAAGGCAGATGAAGAGATTCTGTAAGAATTATCTTTATTATCATCTGATCGCGGATATCCTTGCGGTGTTCGCGTATGCCCTTGCGTTCATTGACGTGCTTTTCGTTGAGGACGATCTGGGTGAGGTAATCGGCGTCAGGACCGAGGCCATCCCCTTCTTTATTCTGGGTGCTTTGCTTGTTTACGGACTGATGATCCTCTATCAGGTGTTGTATCTGCGCACGTCGGGCTATGCTTTGACGGAAAACGAGATCCGCGTGCGACGCGGCGTTTTCTTCCGTAAAAACTCCATTCTCGAATATCGCAGAATGCACGCCATCAATAAAAAGCAGAATATTATCCAGAGGCTCTTCGGCTTTGCGGTTTTAACCGTGGATAGCGGCTCTGCCAATACCTCGGGAACGGCAGAGATTCTGATCTATGAAACCGCCGAAGCCGTGGATGCCCTCCTCCTCGAGCTCAAGGCGCGCAAAAACGGCGAAGCCGTGGCGGAAACCGCGCAAGCGGAGGAACCCGAGGTTCTCTCCTCCAAGGGCGGAGATTTTGTTTTCTCCTCCGGAAAGAAGATGGTGTATTCTCTTTTGAATATTGCCACGGCCGCCTTCTCCGTGTTGCTGATCTGCTTTGTTGCACTCCTTGGATACGCTTGCCTCGTTCCGTTCCTCAAGGATCTTTTTGAGGGCAGTGTATTCTCCGTTCTTATTCCCGCTCTTGCGATTGCCCTGATTATACTCGTCGGAACGTCCGTTCTCACGTTTATCGTCAGCATTTTGCAGGGCTTTGTCGGGTATTATAATTTCCGCATCGTGAAGAATGCGTCCGATCTTGAGATCTCTTACGGACTTCTCACCCGACACACCAATACCTTCGGCTACAACCGCATTCAGGGCGTTCTCATTCAGCAGAGGCTGATTCAGCGTCTTTTCGGATATGCAACGATGCGCCTCGAGGTCATCGGATACCACGAGGGCGGCGATGAGCAAAACAATGCGAGCGCCTCTGTGGGTATGCTTTTGCCGCTCTGCCATATCCGCGAGGTGGAGAGCATCCTCTCCTCGCTTCTGCCTGCATACGTGCCCGTGAAAAAGCAGATCTCGGCAAAAAAATATTTCCCCTTTGTTTCCTGGAGCCTTTTGTTTATCACCGTAGTCTTCGCGCTTATAGCGCTTGTTTCGCTTTCCTTGATGCATCTCTTCGGTGCGCCGGAGAGAGCGCTGGCAATCGTTCGCCTCTCGCTTTTGCTTGTCTATCTGATTGCGGCGGCATTGGATGCGATCGGCGGATATTTTTCCTTTAAGAATGCGGGGCTTGCGATTTCGGAGGACCGCATCACGGTGTATGGCGGCGCATATCATAAAAAGATCACAACCGTGCTTCGCCGTTCGCTGGTTGCGGTCGAGGACGTAACAACGCCGCTTCGCGCCCGCGCAGGAATTTATACGATCGTGCTTCATATCCGCACGAACGAGACAACGAACGAAATTATAGTGGAAATGCTGGATAAAGAGGCGGTTGAAACGCTTCGCGCGCTTTTGCCCGATTAACCTTATTCCGATAAAAGAAATGAAAAAACATAGAGAGCCTGCCGATTTTTTTTCGGCAGGCTCTCTATATATAAAGCAGGTCAAACTAAGAGGAAATCCTTATCCACAACAACCTTGTCGTTGTATCTGCGAGCCGCAACGATCACCGCGCGGCAAACGGATGCACGAACCAGAGTTCTGCCCTCACCCTCGCTGTAAAGGAAGAGGTAAGCCTCCTTTTCATCGGGAGCGGTGCGGAAATCGATCACCTTTGCGCCCTCGGAAAGCTTCTTGAAATTTTCCTCCGTGTCGGGAAGTGCCTCGATGATGCTCTTCGCCATAAAGGAATGCTTTTCCTTTTCTCTCTTGTTGAAAACGTGGTAGATCGTGATCTTTCCAACGTTCACGCGAATCAGCCACTCAAAGTTGCAGTAGCGCCAGGTGGCAAGATAGAGAATGTAAATAAAGAGGGGAAGGATGGCGATCAAAGCGGCCGCCTTGGTTGCCACAAGGGTAACGTAAAGATAAACTGCCGCAAACGCCGCGTAAATACCAAGAAACATAAAGCGTTTTTTTCTGTATTGTCCCTTATTTTCCACGGGCTTGGCAAATTCAGCGCCATTGAAAGAAAGCTCGTCACTCATAATAAATACCTCGTTTTTCGTTGTTTTAATCCATTATAGCACGATTTTTGCTTTTTTTCAAGTCCCGCCGCGATTTTTGTATTATAAATTCAAGATTTGGGTTTTTATTTTTCAATTGGATCGATCAGATTTTTCCCATTTCTTTGAATTTCGCGACCAGCGCATCGTAGTTGCGCTTGCCCTCCTCTGTGATCGGGTAGTGATCCATTTTGGAGGAGGGGGCGATCGTCGGCTCTGTGCCGTCCGTGCCGTAGAAGGGGGAAATGCGGTCGTTTTCATATTTTACGCGATCCTCTTCCTTGCGGAAATCGGGAATGTCGTAGGCCTTTCCGTCCTCCAGAAGGCTGCGGTGGCCGAGAATGGCCGCAGAGGCCATTGCCGTTGCAAAATAAACGTCAAATTCCGGCTGTCTGCCCTCGCGGATGCAATCCAAGAATTCTCTCGCAACAAAGAAGTCGCCGCCGCCGTGGCCTGCCTTCTCGATCAGCTCCTTGTCCTTATCCCGAAGCTCGGGCTTATAGATTCTGGAATAGGGGGCATCGGGATCGGGATTGTGCCAGCTGTTGTAGGAGAGAAGCACATTGCCCGAATGGTCGCGCAGATTTTCGATCTGTCCTCGCTCGGCGCAGATGCGATAAGAGCTTTCGTGGTGGCCAAAGCCGGCGCATCCCGTCACGCGGAAGACCGAACCATCGTCATTTTGCGTGAGAATGATCGCCGCCTTTTCGGCAACGCCTCTTGCAAGCTCGTTCGGATCAAATTCCGAGGGATCCAAAACGGGGAGCGCGCGAACGCGCGTAGGCATTGCGCCGGTAATATACATCAAGGGTGCCAAGGAATGCGTGATATAATAGGTACGGGGCAGGGCGTATCTCCAATGCTTCGAGGAAGGGCAGAGCGAAACGTAGTATTCCATATCCGTGGAGGCAGACATCGGATGGTTATATTCGCCCTCGCAGAAAAGCGCCTTGCCGAGCGTTCCGCTTTGATAAACGCGGCGCATCTCCTGGTTAAAAAGCATATAAGGATAGTTTTCCGCGATCATATAGATCGCCTTGCTCTTTTCCGCCGCGCGAACGAGCGCAACGCCCTCGGCCATCGTTCCGTTCGAGGTGCATTCGCTCAGCACGTGGATGCCTTTCTCCAGCGCGCGAATTGCGTAGGGTGCGTGTTCGTGAAAATAGTTTGAGAGGAAAATCGCATCCAGCCCCTCATGCTCGATAAAATGATCAAAATCGGTGTAAAGAGCAACGTCCTCGCCAAGCATGCTCTGTGCTTTTTTAGCGTATTTTTCGTTGAAGTCGCAAACGGCAACGATCTCGGCGTTTTGCGACATAAAGTTTTTATAGTAACTCGATCCTCTGTAGCCGCCGAAAATTCCTAATTTAATGGTTTTCTGCATAATGGTCTCTCCTTGCTTTGATAAAATCTTGGGATTGCATTTTGTTTCTATCTGTATTTTAGCAAATGTTTTGCGATCTGTAAATGGAATTTTTCAATAGATATATGGAAAAAAGTTATTTTCTATTGCTTTTTCCATGCGCCTATGATAAAATAAGGCGAAAGAAGGTGAGAGATATTATATGGAAAGCGAAAATATTTGCAAATTCAATTTCACGAGAAGCAGCGATCTGATCTGCTTGAATTTTATCAAGGAAACGAAAAACACACAATGCCATGACCTTCAAGCGAAAGAAAATGCCGTCTTTTTGGTCGAGCGCGGAAGCGGTTGCTTTATAAGAAACGGCGCGGAGCAAAAAATCGGTGTCGGCTCTCTCTTTTTCGTTTGCGCGGCGGATCGGTTTTCGGTGCGCTCCGAGGATAGCTTGGAATATTTTTATATCACCTTCGGCGGCCGCCGTGCCGAGGAGCTTTGCCTGCGCTTCGGGCTTGCTTCGTTCGGCGTTTTTGATGAGGCCGCGTGCTTGCTCCCTTTTTGGAAGGAATGTCATGCCGCCGCCACGGAGGAAAATATCGATATCCTCTGCGAGAGCGTGCTTTTGTATTCGCTTGCCAAGCTTCCCCCTTCGGCAAAAGAGCGCGTGGATGCGGTTTCGCAGATCGTTTCGATAACGCAGGAGCGCTTCACGGAGCGCGCACTTTCCCTGCCGCAGATCGCAAAGGAAATCGGCTATGCTCCGAAATACCTATCCGCACTCTTCAAAAAGAAGAAGGGCATTTCCTACACGCAATATCTGCGCGACCTCCGCTTGCGCCACGCCGTCTTTCTGATGGAGCGCGGCGTTGTCAGCATCAAAAACATCGCCCTCCTCTCGGGCTTTGGCGATGCGCTCTATTTTTCCAAGGTCTTTTCGGACGTGATGGGCATTTCTCCGAAGACCTATATTAAAAACCTTGCGGAAAAAGAATAAAATATTTTTATAAAATCAAAAGCGCGATCTTTCTTTCGGATCGCGCTTTTTCTTGTTTAAATACAAAAATGCAAATATATCTTTGCTTTTTTGACAAAATCACTTAGAAATTTCGATCAAATGATCCACGTAAGCGATTGCAAGATCGCATCCTCCGAGCTCCGATGTGGAGAAAACGATATATTTGCCGTTTTCGGTGAAGCGCGGGTGCGGATCAATGTGGTAATTGTTCTGATTTTTGGGAGAATGGCCGTTCTCGGGCATTTCGGAAACGATCTTGATGCATTTTCCGCTTTCTCGGTTGAAGAACGTCACCGCCGCAGGGCATCCGCGAAACCATCGGCCGCCAAAGCGCTCCGTCTTCACCTCGTCAAAAACAAAATACTTCTCGTCCTTCGTGGTGTGCGCGTGCCAAGGCTTGATGTGATCCAAAATCGTGATGTCCTTGCCGCTTGCAAGCTCGATGCCGTAAATGCCGTATCCGTCACTGCAGTAATAAATTTTTTCTCCGTCCTCGCTCCACCATTCGTGCGTTGCGTGGTTGTTCATCGGGGGATAGGCCTTTCTCGTTCCGTCGGCCGCCACCGTCCAAAGCCTTTGATAAATTCCGTTCTCGTCGCAGGGAATCACGTATTG
>JAZQWS010000087.1:0-15389 GCA_045632465.1 Eubacteriales bacterium | reverse complement strand
GTGCATCTGCCACTAATATAATGAACAAAAGAGGAGCCTCTTATCGAGACTCCTCTTTTTGATTTATATGAAAAAAGCGCCGCTCTTTTTATATAAAGAAGTGCGTTTTTTTGCATGCGCCCTTTCAATTTTTGAGAGGATTTGTTGGCCTTTTTGTCGAAGAAAAAATGAATCTCAAACAGATGTGCAAACTATAGTTTGCATTATGACACATGGTAATTCCTGCGTTTTTGCGCTATTTGAAAACTTTGGTTGTCAAAATGAAGAATTTTTGAGAAAAAACCTAAAAAAATATGTTTTTTTCTTAAAAACTATTGACGAATCGCGTGTGTTCTGTTATAATATTAGCAGTAATTATAAATTCCGAAAAACGGAGAAAAGAGGAACATTATGGTTGATGAGATGAACACGATGCCCGAAGAGGCGCTTCAGCCTTCGGCGGCCGATATGTCCAAACAAGAGCGCAAGGCTGCTTATACCGAGCAGAACAGAAAGATCGCAGGCCTTCGCAAGGGCGTTGAAAAGCAGCTTTCTTACTACAAGAAGGCAGCAGTAAGACTTGATAAGTCCTACGATAAGCACGAGAGAGCGCAGGCGGCTCTGGCTCTCAAGCCCAACAAGGCAAAGCGCCAGATGGCGGCTATGAAGGCAGAGGACCTTTACAATGCAGACGTAACGGTTTTCAAGTCCATTCACGAGCAGATTCTTGCAGATATGTCCGCAATCGAGCTTTCTTACAATGCTCTTGCAGATTATGCACACAAGACTTCTCTTCGCTTTAAGGCAGGCGAGAGCTGGCACAAGTATCAGAACTACCTTGAGGAGCGCATGGCGCAGGCACAGAGACCGATCCTTGAGATCATGCCTATCCTGTTCCCCGTGCCCGTAGAGGAGCCCGCTCCCGTAGAGGAGCCCGAGAGAGATCTCGAGGCAGAGCTTGCCGAGATGAAGGAAGCTTATGAGGAGCTTCTTCGCCGTATGGCAACTCCCGCAACGCCTTCCGTTCAGTACGTAATGGCAATGCCTTATGGCTATCCCGGCCAGCAGGCACAGCCTGAGGTTAAGGTTTCTCCCATCCAGGTTGACGTTTCCAAGGCAGTTGCCAAGGCGGTTGACGCAGTGATGGAGAAGCTCAGCGCCGCTCTTGATGAGAAGCTTGCCGCTTATGCAGCTGCAATGCCTCAGGTTTCCGCCGTTGCAAATATCGGCCCCGCTGCAGAGGCTGTTGCACAGGTTTCCGAGGATGAGGCGTTCCTTCTTGAGAAGGTAACCGCAGTTGTTGAGAAGGTTCAGGGCATGACCGATGCGCTCATGGCTATGAACGAGACTCTTGCCGAGGCTGCTAAGAAGCAGGGCGAGATCTCCGAGCAGCAGAAGAAGACCAACGATATCCAGCGTTACACCCAGCGTGAGCAGCAGGGTATTCAGGCAACCCAGAAGGTTATCGGTAAGGATCAGATCGATCTTGCCGAGGCTCAGGTTCTCGTAACCGAGCAGCAGAAGGCCGCAACCGAGCGTCAGCAGGCGGTTGGCGAGGCTCAGCAGGCTCTCACCGAGCAGCAGCAGGCAATGGTTGATACCCAGGGTGCAATCGAAGAGGCTATGAAGAGCGTTCTCGCGGCACAGAAGGATATCATCAACGGCCAGCAGGCAATCATCCGTGGCAACGATGCAAACGTTGAGGCTTCCAAGGAGCTTGTTGCTCTGCAGACTGAGGTTGTTGCTCAGCAGAAGGAAGCAGTTGCTAATCAGAAGGCAGTTGCACGCGAGCAGAAGAACATCACCGAGCGCCAGAAGGCAACCGCTGATGGCCAGCGTGACGTATTTGAAGAGCTTAAGGCTATCGCTAAGGAGAGCAAGAACCTTGCCGATGCAGTAGAGAAGCTTGGCAAGAAGAATGCAAAGAAGGCTGCTCCTGCTGAAGAGGCTGAGGCTTCCGACGCTCAGTAATTTCGGTGCTTCGTTAAAAACGAAATAATTTCAGAGAAGCTGAAGGATTTTCCTTCGGCTTCTCTTTCTTTTTTCTCGGCATCCTCGGCATCAAGGTAGCATAGCACGGGTGAGAGGGTGTTGCTATGCGCGGCCGCATACTCCACATCCTTGGCAAACGCGGCGTTTTTCACGTTGTCCGCAAAGATTAAGCAAGGTGTGTGTGCAAGCAGGGAGAAAACCGCGCCATGCAAGCGTTCCGTGATACAAAGCGCGGCATCGTGGCAAAATGCGAAGAAATCCTCGGGTGATCGCGCCACGATCGCGCGCGTGCCGCAAAGCTTTGAAATTTTTTCCGCACCTTCGCGGTCTTTGGCGGGAAATAAAATCAGAGGAAGGATTTCGTATCCCTCCGTCATTTTCCTTTTCAGAAAGCGGAGCGTGGCGGCATTCGGCGCGCCCTTCGGGATAGCAACGATTTTTCTTCGGCGCACAGAGCCGTGGCTTTGCGGCAGAAATAAGCAGGGATCGCACCCGAGCCGTATCTGCTGATACATCGTAGGCGCAAGCCGAAGCGCATAGCCGGTGTCTGCTTGCGTTCGCATATAAAGCGCGTGGAAGCGCCCCAAGAGCTTGCCGCAGATCCTCTCGTAAAATTCTCCGTTCAGCTCTCCAATGCCCATTCCGATGCCGATCAGCGTGCCTTTTCTGCAAAGCAGAAGCCATGCGGCGTAGTAAAAAAAGGAGAATACGGAGGTTTGATTTTGCAGAAGGTTTCCGCCGCCAAAAAGAACGTAATCGCATCTGCGAAGCGCGAGAAGCGCGCGCAGAGGCCGCGCGCGTGAAAGATTGGGCGGCTCTCCGCGTTTGCAGAGAGTAGGAACATTCTCGATCCCGCGCTCGCGCAAGCCTTCGCGGATGGCAAAAAGCATCGCCTCATCGCCAAAATTTCCGAATCCGTAATATCCGATCACTCCTATGCGAAAGGCGCTGAGATAGGCTTTTTTCGCATCCTGCGCCATGCTTTCGGGAGAAAAATCCCGCCGCACCCTTGCCGCAATGGAACAGCGCAGATTCTCGCAAAAGCAGGCATGATCCAAAAGAAAGCAAATGTCCGAAAAGAGCCGATCTGCCGTTGCCTCCGTGCATCCGCGGCAGCAAAAATTGTCTCGCTTGTGCGCCTCGTATTCCGCCTCGGTCAGAATGCCGCCATATCCGTCGTTTCCCGAAAGGATCAAAGGGAGCGCGCGGCTCGCCCCCTCCAGCACCGCGCGGCTGACTCCGATCAAAAGCGCACCGCCGCTCAGCATCTCCGAAACAGCGCAGGTGCTTCCCGTCAGCAAGACGAATGCTTTTCCGCATTGCCGATTGGCGCGCTCTGCCGCATCCTTCAGCGCCTCAAAATCATCGCCGTCGCCAATGATGCGGATGCTTCGGTCGGGGTAGCGTGCGTAAAGCGCGGGTGCGATGGCGCAGAGCAGATGCGCACTTTTAGAGCGATCCTTATCCAGTCTTGAAACGTGAAGGATGTTCCTGCCGCGCATGGGAATTGGCGGAAATTCTTCCGCATCGATCGCGTTTTTCGTTGGCAAAATATCCGAGGGAGAAATGTTGTATGCATCCGTCAGATACGTTGCAAGATCCTCGCTGACAGCGAGGGACTTTCGCCCCCAGCAGGAAAGGGCGCGCTTCATCGGAGAGAGAGAAAAATTAAGATGCACGGTGGTAACCAAGGGGATGCGCGGCAGACAGAAATTTGCAAGTGCCGCCGTGTAGCGCGTGTGTGCATGGATCACGTCGTATCCTTGCGCTTTGCGGTGGCGAAGAGCGCGCATGCTCTTTAGGATCGAGCGCAGATCCCGATCCTTGAAGGGCGCAATATAAACGCCCGCGCCCGCACGCCTGAGCTTGTCCGTATAAGCGCCTTCCGCGCACATCACGTCCACCGTATCGCCGCCTCGAATGAGTGCCGCGCTCAGCGTCAGCACGTGCGTTTCTGCGCCGCCGATCCCCATGCCGTCGATTAAGATCAGTATTTTCATTTTCCCTCCGCAAGCAAAAAGCACCCGTAAAAGACGGTTCTACGTCTATTATGGGTGCTTTTTTTGAAAATATGAGTGGAATGGGAAAATGCGCGGATCAGAGGATCAGGGCATCGTTTTCTGCGCTTTCCTCGATTTCGGCATTCGCCAGCTGCACGTGATATGCATCGATAACCGCTTCCTCAAGTGCAGTGCGGAAGCGCGCGTTGATGGGGTGCACGATGTCGCGATAGGTCTCATCCGGATTCTTGCGAGAGGGCATCACGATGAAATAGCGCTCTCTTGCGTAAATAACCTTGATATCGTGAACGGCAAGGCAATCATCAAAGGTAACGGAAACCACCGCCTTCATAGGGCCTTCATCAAAGAATTTGCGGATTTTGATGTCTGTAATTTGCATGAGACGTCTCCTATTTTAGCATTTTTTGGTATTATGAATATAGTATACAATAAGTTTGTGTCAAATATTCGGTATGTCTAGTAATATTTTTCTAACTGAATGTAATTTTTTTATGAATATTAGCGCAAAGCGTTCATAAATAAGGGGGACTTTGTATGATAATGTCGAAAGAATGCTCGGAGAGCGAGCGAAATGCGATTTTGCTTGGCGAGGGCGCGCGACTCTGTTTTCTCGGTATTGGCGGGATCGGAATGTATGCCATGGCGTCCATATGCGCCGCGCGCGGTATTTTTGTATTCGGTGCGGATGCGAAGGAAAACGAGCGCACCCGCGCGCTTTTGAAAAAGGGCATTCGCGTATTTTACCCAACGATTGGCGAAGAGATTGCAAAATCCACCGCCGTGGTCTGCAGTCTTGCCATTCCCGAGGATCATAGTGACGTCTGCCTTGCGCGCGCCAGGGGAATTCCGATCTTCACGCGCGGCGCGCTTTTGGGGGCGCTGATGGCAGAGAGCACGCTTTCGGTTGCCGTTAGCGGATCGCACGGAAAAAGCACGGTCACGGCCATGCTTGCATCTATCTTGGCGGCGGCGGGGAAGAATCCAACGGTGGCGGCAGGGGCATGCCTTCCGCCCGCGGACGAAAGCTGTATCCTCGGGGGTAAAGACCTGTTTTTGGCGGAGGCCTGCGAATACGGCGATAGCTTTCTTTCGCTCCGCCCCTCCGTTTCTCTCTTTTTGAATCTGGAATGGGATCATCCGGATTATTTTCCCTCCGAGGCGGCTCTGATGCGCTCCTTCGCTCGTGCGGCCGACCGTAGCGGCGTTGTGCTCTATTCCGCCGAATCACCGCTTCTTTCTCGCATGGTCGATCGGTATGGCATCAAAAACGTCCTTTCGGTCGGCAGGGATGCTTCCTGCGATTTTCGATATGAAATCGAGACATATGAGAAAGCAAGAGCCACCGTGCGCTTCGATGCGGGCAAAAGCACGCCTCTCTCGATCCCCCTTTTGGTGGAGGGGCGCTTTCAGGCGCAAAATGCCGCGATGGCTTTGGCGGCGGCGAGCTATCTTTCTCTTCCGCACCTTGCCGTGAAAGGCGCGCTTTCCTCTTTTCGCGGGATTCCCCGCCGCTTGACCTGCATCCATCGCACCGCCGAGCAATCGGTCTACTATGACTATGCGCATCATCCAACCGAAATGATCGCGGGCATCGAGGCACTTCGCGATCTCTATCATGCGCCGATCACGGTTGTCTTCCGTCCGCACACGTTTTCGCGCACCGAAGCGCTTTTTGCGGATTTTGCCGCCGCCCTTCGCAAAGCAGACCGCGCGATCGTAACGGACGTAGACGGCGCAAGAGAGCAGGGAAGCGCCGGCCTCTCCGCAAGGCTTGCCAAAGATGCAGGCGGGCTTTACGTGCCTCTTGCTGGGCTTCCCTTGGCTTTAAAGAGCATGAACCGTGGCGTGATCGTCCTGATGGGCGCAGGTGACTTTTCCTCCGTCCTTTCTTCGGAGAAAATTCCTTTCATAAAGGAAATAAAAAGATAGTTGACAAATTCGTTTTTCGGGTGTAAAATAATGATGGTATGTTGCCGTTTTTCGGCGGATACACTAAAGCATACAAACGTACAGAAAAGAGAAGGGAGTGGTTTTGCGTGAGTGATAATCCGGATCGAAGTTGTAAAATAAAATATGCAGAGCCATTTCTCTGCAGGAAAGAAGGTTTGTGTGTCGATTTATCAGGAAATGGACCGCGAGGACGTTGCCGCGGTTGCTAAAGAATGGGAGGCGGCGATCGCAGAGCGCCGCTATGCGGATTTCCGCGAGCAGGTTTCCCGCTATCATATAGCGGAGATTGCGGAGATCTTTGAATTTATTTCTGTGGAATATGAGGGCCGCGCCTTTCGGTTGTTAACAAAGGAGCAGGCCGCTGAGCTTTTCCTCACCTTTGATTCAGAGCGCATGGAGCGCATCATCTCCATTGTGTCGGATGCGGAGCTTTCCCGCATGCTTGAGGAAATGTATATGGACGATACGGCGGATATCATTGAGGAAATGCCCGCCTACGTTGTAAAGCGTATCATGCGTAACAGCACGGCAGAGGATCGCGCCGCGCTCTCGATCCTGCTTCACTATCCCAAAGATAGCGCGGGAACGATCATGACCACCGAGTACGTTCGCTTCCGTCCGGATCAAACGGTGGAGGAGGCGCTGGCGAATATCCGCCGCGTTGCCATTGATAAGGAAACGATCTACACCTCCTACGTAACGGATAAGGAGCGCCATCTGCTCGGAATCGTAACCGCGAAGCGGCTCCTGATCTCCCCGCTGGAAATGCCCCTGTCCGAGATCATGGAGGATCACGTAATTTCGGTAACCACGGCAGAGGATAAAGAGGCCGTGGCGATGAAATTCGATAAATACGGATTCCTATCGCTCCCCGTAGTGGATGCGGAAAATCGCCTCGTCGGTATCGTAACGGTAGACGATGCAATGGAGGTCCTCCGTGAGGCGGTTGAGGAGGATATTGCGAAGATGGCAGGTATGACGCCCGCCGAAGCGCCGTATCTCAAAACCTCCGTGCGTTCTCTCTTTTTGTCGCGTGTGCCGTGGCTTCTGCTTTTGATGATCTCGGCCACCTTCTCCAGCACGATTCTGAATTTCTTTGAGTCTGCGCTTCCTGCGGTTCTCGTGCTCTTCGTTCCCATGCTGATGGATACGGGTGGCAATAGCGGCGGTCAGGCCTCCGTAACGCTGATTCGCGGTCTTTCTCTCGGAGAGGTAACGAGCAGGGATATTTTCCGGATTCTCTATAAGGAGCTGCGTGTCGGTTTTTTGTGCGGCCTCGTCGTTGGATGTGTTGCTTTTGGCAAGGTGATGCTTGTAGACTCTCTGATCATGGGCAACCCTGCGGTAACGGTGTTCGTTGCGCTCGCCGTTGCATTGACGATGCTTGTCACGGTTCTGATGGCAAAAATCATCGGATGCCTTCTGCCATTGGCGGCCAATCGCATGGGGCTTGATCCCGCGGTGATGGCATCTCCTTTCGTAACAACGATCGTGGATGCTTTTGCGCTTCTTCTCTATTTTGTGATTGCTTCTTCTATCCTGTAATCCTTGATTTTGTAAAATATTATTTGCATTATACGCATAAAACGCTCTTGAAAACAAAAAAAGGAACGCTGTATGTCGAAATATGAACTTATACTTTTTGATCTGGACGGAACGCTGACAAATCCCGAAAGCGGGCTTGTGAAAAGCTTTTCGTATGCGCTTTCCCGCATGGGCGTTGATTGCTCGGATAAAGAAGGGCTCAAGCGCTTTATCGGCCCGCCGCTATATGATGAGTGGCAGAAGGTGTATGGCTTTTCGCCGGACGAGGCGGGGCTTGCGCTGGATTATTTTCATGAATATTTTGAGGTGGACGGCTGGTGCGATAACGTGATGTACGAGGGCATCCCCGTGCTCCTCTCCGGGCTTCGCGCGGCAGGGAAGCGCGTGGCACTCGCAACCTCAAAGCCCGAGGTCTTTGCTAAGAAGATTCTGCGTCTCTTTGATATCAGCCGCTATTTTGATTTTGAAGCGGGCGCGTATTCGGATCGTATCCGGGATAAAAAATGGGAGGTGCTTGCTTATGCGATGGAGCAATTCCCGAATATCCCGAAGGAAAAATGTGTCCTGATCGGTGACCGTGTGTACGATGCAGAGGGCGCAAGGCTCTGCGGCATTGATGCAATCGGCGTTGGCTGGGGGCATGGCTCGGCAAAGGAGCTTGCCGAGAGCGGCTTCGTTGCCACCTTCCAAACGCCCGATGAGCTTCTTGCATATTTGCTTTGATTTTGATGAAAAGCGCTTTTGTTGATTTTCGACAAAAGCGCTTTGGTTTTTTAGCGAAATAGCAAAGGGTGCTCAAAATATTTTTTTATTTCGCGCGAAAAATACTTTTGTTTTTAATAAAACTATGCTATTATAAATGCTAACATGATCTCCCCGGCAAAATATAACACTTTGAGGTGCAAAATGAAACGAATTCTTTTTTTGGCTCTGTGTCTTTTCGCGCTTTGCCTGCTCGTCGCTTGCGGCGGCACCCCGGGCGGTGTGCAAACCCCTCCCGATGGCGGCGTAACGCCCCCCGTGGATACCGAGTACAAGGTAACCCTTATTTTGGAAAATAATACTGCAACGGTAACGAGCGAAAACCCCGTAACCGTGAAGGCGGGAGAGAGCGCAAAGTTCCGCGTATCTCTTTCCTCCACGGCGGTGTTCCGCAGCGTAGATGCAGGCAGCTATGATTATAAAACCGGAATTTTAACCGTCCCGAACGTTACGAAGGACACGCGTGTGCGCTTCCTTTCCGAGGATGTCGGGTATGACACCACGGGCGCGTACCACTTGATGCTTGTTGGCGGCGCAAAGGATTCGGTATCCCATTCGGACGGAGCGGCGGATATCCAGCCCGGCACGAAGATCACCGCAGTTGCGGGGGATATGAATGCATCCTTTATGGGATGGTCTGCCTATGCCTCTTTGGCCTCCGGTGGCGCGCTTCTTTCTGCGGATCGGACCTTCAGCTTTGATCTTTCTCCCGATCTTATGCAGAACAATCTTTTTATTCTTTATGCAAACTATTCCGATTCCAACGTTTATTATTACGATCTGAACGGCGGATCGCTGAGCACCGCATCCCGCAACATGACGGTTTCCTCTACGTATGAGGCAAAGCGTGAGGGAAATCGTTTGCGCGTGGCGCTCTCCGTGCGGGAGATGGAGGAGCTTGGTTGCGCATCGCTCTTCTATGACGACGGAACGTTCACCCGCGAGGGCTACGTGCTTCTTGAATACAACACGAAGGCAGACGGAAGCGGAGAGGGGTATAGCCTCGGATCGAAATTCCCGATGCAAACGGATGGAAACGTTTTGTATTGCATCTGGGGTAAGGTAGAGGAGGAATCGAAGTTCAGCTACGTGGACTTCACCTACAAGCGCCCGGCAAGCATCTCTGCGGCTAACGTGCCGGGATGGAACGAAAACGGCGTGCAGATTCTCTCCTATCTCGGCAATGCAAAAACCGTGATCATTCCCGAAAAGCTCGGCGGAAAGCCCGTTATTTCGGTGGCAAGCGGCGCCTTCGACCATTGCTCGAATATGGAAACGCTGGTGCTTTCGAAGAACCTTCTCTATGTGGAGGACGGTGCTTTCACCAACCTTTCGAAGCTCTCCACCATATATTATTCCGATAGCATCTATGATATCGGAAATGCCGTTTTGGATGCATCCGGCTATGCAACGCTGAAGACCTTTATCGTAAACGCAACCACGCCGCCGAGATTCTCCATGGGGGACGGCGCGTTTGCCAAAAAGCTTTGCCGCCTTCTTGCAAATGCGGATCAGCCGCGCGTGATCATGATCGCAGGCTCTTCTGCGCGCCAGGGCTTCTCAACGCCTTATCTGGAGGGACTTCTCGAAAGCGAATACGTTGTGATCAACCTCGGAACAACGCGCACAACGCAGGGCTTCATGTATCTTGAGGCCATGCAGCATTATGCAAACGAAAACGATATCATCCTCTATGCGCCGGAAAACAGCTCTTACATGATGGGAGAGGGAACGCTTTATTGGAAAACTCTGCGCGATATGGAGGGCATGTATAATATCTTCCGTTATATCGACATCAGCGGCTATTCCAACGTATTCGGTGCGTTTGCCGAGTTCAATAGCGGTATCGCAGAGGTGCCCGGTGTGGATAGCTGTTATGCGCCGCGTTACGGCAGAGCCCCCGGAACCTACGAGGACATTCTGAAAAACACAAACGACGATGTATACGGCGATTATCAGAATTATCAGAGAAACGGCTATCGCTCGGAGCTTTCCCGCCCCTTCCAGGATGCCTACGTGATCACCCTGAACCGCCGCATCAAGTCTATGTATGATTACGGCTGGGATAATAATATCGCGGATTACTGGAAAACCGACGATTGGACGGATGAAAGCAATACCGCCTGGTGCAATCTGGACGATCCCGCGCTCGTTGCCAACATGAACCGCGCGATCAACGCCGCGAAGAGCACCGGCGCGAAGGTATATTTTTCCTTCTCGCCTGCGGATGCCTCCCGCCTTTGCGCAGAGGCGCTTGTGGATATCGATGCCTGGTGTGCAGAATATGAGGCGCTGATTGCCGAAACCTATGATTTTGACGGACTTCTCGGCCATGCCAAGGATTATATCATGAACCATGAGTATTTCTACGATAATGCCTTCCATCCGAACGATTACGGAAGAACCTTCCGCACCTATCAGGTTTATAAGGATCTGTGCGAGGTTATCGGAGAAACGGTGATCAATCCGATCTATTTCATCGGATTTGACGGAACGATCGAAGGATGCCGCATGGAAACGGATTATGACGGAATTCCGAATTATCCGGCCTTCCCATAAGTAAGTTTTCTTTTTCGGTTAGTTGCGGCACTGCGCCACCGAATGCGTGTGGCACAGTGCCGCTTTAAGGAGTCTTTATGCAGATTTTTTTGAATCCTCTCGCATATATCAGCTATTTTTTCATCACGGCGCTGCATTTTGCCGCCCCGATGCTGCCTCCTCTCGTGGAGAAAATTTTGAAATACGTAAACGTTGCGCTTCACGTTGCTTTTTATTTCGTGATGATGCTTTGCCGCATTCCTTTAGACGAGGCGGTGCTCTTGTATCTTCTTTCGCTTCTTCTTTATTTGCTTTCCGCACTTCTTTGGCATAAACTGAAGAGAAAGGATATGCGGGAAGCGGCAGGGAAGGAGGGCGAGGTATGACCTTCAATTCTCTTGCCTTCGTGATTTTTTACCCCACGCTTCTTTTGCTTTATTTTCTTTTTCCGAAGCGCGCGCGTCTGCCGCTTCTTCTGATCGCGAGTTATTTCTTCTATATGTACTATCAGCCCTCGCTGATCGTTCTTATTCTTGCAACCACGGGCATCTCCTGGCTTGCCGCCCTCGGAATTGAAAAAAGCAAAAACACCGCTCTTCGCCGTGCGCTCCTCGCGATCACGCTGATTGCTTGCCTCGGCGTTCTGTTCTTTTATAAGTATGTCGATTTCCTGATGGGAAGCGTTGTTGGCTTGATCCGCTTCTTCGGCGGAAATGCTTCGCCGATCGTTCTTTCTCTCGTTCTTCCCGTCGGCATCTCGTTTTATACCTTCCAAACGCTCTCGTACGTGATCGACGTGTATCGCGGCCGCATCGCGCACGAAAAGAATTTCTTTTATTATGCGCTCTTCGTCTCCTTCTTCCCTCAGCTGGTGGCAGGCCCGATCGAGCGCCCCGAAAATCTTCTTCCTCAGCTGAAGGAGAAGCATACCTTCACGAAAGAAAACGCCTTGCAGGGCGCAAAGCATATGCTTGTCGGCTATTTTAAGAAGATCTGCGTTGCCGACCTGATTGCCGAAACCGTTAACCTCGTTTATAATGCACCCGAGGATGCAGCTCCGCTCGGAATTCTGATCGCAACCGCGCTTTTTGCCGTGCAGATCTATTGCGATTTCTCGGGCTACACGGATATTGCCATCGGTGTTTCCCGCATCATGGGCATTCGCCTGATGCAAAACTTTAACCATCCGTATCGCGCCCGCACGATCAAGGAATTCTGGGGGCGCTGGCATATCTCGCTTTCCTCCTGGTTCAAGGATTATCTCTATATCCCGCTCGGCGGCAGCCGCTGCAAAAAATGGCGCCATATGCTCAATCTGATGATCGTGTTCGCTGTTTCGGGCCTTTGGCACGGCGCAAGCTTCACCTTTGTGGTTTGGGGTATTCTGCACGGCGCGTATCAGGTGATCGGAAATCTGACGAAAGCGCCTCGCGCCGCTCTGCGCCGCCGCCTCGGCATCGCGGAGGATGGTCTGCCGATTTGCATTGTTCAAACGGCTGTAACCTCGCTTCTTGTCGGCTTCGCCTGGCTCTTTTTCCGTGCCAATTCGATCGCGGATGCGGGCATCTTGCTTGCAAAATTCTTCAGCCCTGCGGCATGGCAGGCACCATTCTCCTTAAGTGAAAATCTCGGCCTTTCCGCCGTTTCGATTCTGACGGTCCTCGTCTCGCTTGCGCTTCTTTATATCCTCGATCACCTCGTTGTGTATGGCGAGGAGAGGGACGGCGCCTCTCTTCTTATGGAAAACGGCGCATTCGTCTACGTTGTGTGGACGATTCTGATGGTCTATATGCTTCTGCTTGCCACGGATAAGGTAAGCACCTTCATCTATTTCCAATTCTGAGAGGAGGCTTGCGGAATGAAAAAAATCAAATTAACCGTGGCGGCCTTTCTTCTCGTCTTGGCGGTTGTTTCGGTGCTGCTCCTTCCGGCGATCGTTGCCATAGGCTTGCCGCCTGTGTATTCGAATAGCTTCGTCGGCGTTTTGGATGAAAAGGTGGAGCGCCTCGCCTCCGTGGAGGGAGAAAAGGTCGTTGTCATCGGCGGCTCTTCGGTTGCCTTCGGCTTAGATAGCGCGTTGATGGAGGAATATCTCGGGATGCCCGTGGTGAATTTCGGCCTCTATGCCGCGATCGGAACGAAGGCGATGCTGGATCTCTCACTTCCGCATATCGGAGAGGGAGATATCGTGGTTTTAGCGCCCGAAACCGATGCGCAAACGCTCTCGCTCTATTTCAGCGGCGAGAATATGTGGAAGGCGATTGACGATGCGCCCTCGCTTCTCCTTGATCTTAAAGGGGATAGCAAAAAGGAAATGCTCGGCAGTATGTATGCCCACGCGGCAGATAAGCTTTCGGCTCTTCTTTCCGAGCCCTTAGATCCCGAGGGCATCTATAATGCGAAAAGCTTTAATGCATACGGTGACGTTTCGGCTAAGCGTGAAAACAATATTATGACGCTCTATTACGATCCGAATACCCCTATCATCCCCGATCCCTCGATCGTTTCCGATGATTTTTTGGATTACGTAAACGAGTATATCGCGCTCTGCGAGAAAAAAGGCGCAACGGTGTATTTCTCCTATGCGCCAATGAATGCCTCTGCTCTGGATGCCTCGGTCACCGAGGAAAGCCTCGGCGCGTTTGCGCGCTATCTTAAGGAAAATATCCGATGCGAGCATATCAGCATGATCGAATCTTATATCATTGACGCCGCTTATTTCTACGATACGAATTATCATTTGAATGACGTTGGCGTTAAGCTTCGCACCAAAACGCTCATCGAGGATATCCGCTTTGCTATGGGCAATTATCAGGGCGTGGATATTGAAGTTCCCGAAAAGCCCGCCCTCCCGGATGCAGACGTGAAATTCTTTGAAACGGACGAAAACGCGCAGTATTTCGTGTACGAAGCCCTGAAAACCGGCGCGAAAAAAGGCTCGCTTGCCATCGTTGGGCTCACGGAGCTTGGTAAGCAGCAGAAGGAATTAACGATCCCGCTCGGCGCGGATCATCTTAAGGTCACCTACCTTGGTGCGAATGCCTTCGCAGGCGGTATCGCCGAGAAGGTAACCGTTCCCGAGGGCGCAAACCTTCGTGATATCGCAACGGGCGCGTTTGATAATTCCACCGTGCGCCGCTTGGATATCCGCTATGAATTCGTGCATGATGCGGATGAGCTTTCGCCGCCTGCAAGCTTCGGAAGCACAGAGGTGTACGTGCCGAGAAATTCGGTGTATCTCACGCATTATGATTGGCTGCCGTATCACATGAATATTCTCGAAAATTGAGACATCACCATTGTGTATTTTTTGAAAAGGAAATTTTATGAAAAAACAGACCTATAATGAAAGAGTCAAGCTTGCGTTAGAGTATTACGAAAAGGCAAGTATCGTCTTGACCGAGGAGGAAAAGGGCCGCATAGAGGTGGCGGATTTTGGTCTCAACCGTGTGGAAGAGATCGGACTTCAGATCCTCACGTATATCAACACGGATCGCGTCTGTGCCAAGGAAATGGTGCTCTCTCCCTATCAGACCTGCCCCGAGCATATGCACGTGCCAACCGCAGGCGTTGCAGGCAAGGAGGAAACCTTCCGTTGCCGCTTCGGTAAGGTGTATCTCTACGTTTCGGGAGAGGGAGATCGCGCAAAAATCGCGGCGCGCATCCCTTCTTCGGACGTTACCTGCTTCCACGAGATCATCCTGAATCCCGGCGAGCAGTACACCATTATGCCTGAAACGCTCCATTGGTTTCAGGCGGGTGAGAACGGTGCGGTTATCTCGGAATTCTCCACGAGAAGCACCGATGAAACGGATATTTTCACAGATTCCCGCATCGTGCGCTGTCCCGAAATCGAAGATTGATTGTATAAATAAAATAAAAAAGCGCCCCGCGGCTTCTTTGCTTCGCGAGACGCTTTTCTTTGTTTTTTTAAAAGTTTTCTTGGCATTTTTTGTTCAACTGCAATGTGTGTGTAATAAAAAATCATTCTGTCAATGAGAGAAAATGCAAAGAAAACTTTGCAAAAACAATCTTTTGGCATGTCTCGGTTACGGATTTGAAACGGTAGATCGCTTCTGCTTTGTCATCGGTTTTGTATGCGGCAAGTCCTTTGATATAGTTGATAAAGCCGATGTTGGCCTTGGATGTGTTCCATGGTTCAACGGCACTTTTGCATTCGCGGATCTTTGCGGTATCGTTTTCGGCAAGAGCGAAAAGCAGATCCAGCACCGCTTCCATTTTTTGATAAGCGGGCTTGGATTTTTCTCGTAATTTTTTGCACTCGGAAAAGTTTTTCTTGTATTGCGCCGCGGTTTCTCGAAATGCATCGTAATTCTCCGTGAAAAACTCGCACCTTGCTTTATTGAAGATTCCCGCCAAAAGCACGTCTTCTTTTTTGCTTTGCATCATTTTCTCTGCGTATTCCATCGCGTGCCCAAAATCGCCTAAGCACAAATAGTCCGCCGCGTAAATATAGTCGATATTTCTGTTTGAATTCAGCGCCGCATTCAAAATCAGATGCTTTTCGGGATCGCATTCTTCATCGAGAGAAGCCGTGAGCGGCAGGGAAACCGCCGCATAAGAAGTCGGAGGCCAAGCGGT
>JAZQWS010000086.1:0-1545 GCA_045632465.1 Eubacteriales bacterium | reverse complement strand
GGAGATCTACGGCCCCTATGAAAAGTGTCCGCACAATCCGATCCTGTCACACCAAAATTGCACGTTTTATAGCGGCATTCAGGCGACAGGCCACGCGGATATCGTTGAAGACCAAAACGGAAACTTTTGGATGGTGTGTCTTGGCATTCGCCCCATTCCGCGCGCTCGGCTTCATCACATCGGACGCGAGACCTTCTTGACTCCTTTCGTATGGCGCGAGGACGGATGGCCGCTTATCGGGAACGATGGAACCATCGCCCTTGAAATGGAAGGATCGCTTCCCGGTCCTGCTCCGCTGCCTGTCAATCTTGATTTCGAGGATAACTTTGAAGGCAGCACCTTGGATCTGCGATGGAATTTCGTGCGAAATCCGAAGCGTAATCACTATCGCTTGGAGCGGGGAGCTCTTGTGCTGATGGGCGATGAGGAAGGACTTTCGCTTTCTTGCGGTCACCCGACCATGATCGCTATGCGCCAGCAAGCATTCAATATGGAAACGACCGTGCAGCTAAAGGGCGATATCGGGCTCGGCCAAAGCTCGGGCTTGACTGCTTTTTATAACAGCGATTACCATTACGACATTCTGGTAACAAAAGAAGCGGATGGCTATTTCGTGTGCCTGCGCAAGCGAGTAGCAGATATAAACGTGATCGTCGAGCGCCACAAAATCGACTATCAAAATTCGATCCGACTGAAGATCAAAAGCTCCGCGGAGTGGTATTCCTTCTTCTATGAGGAAAACGGATCTTTTGTTAAATTAGGGCAAGGAAAAACGGCTCTGCTCGCTTCCGAAGCAACGCATCCCGCAACCTTTACGGGAACCTATTTTGGGGTCTTCAGCGAAAACGGTGAGATCTCCGTCACAAATTTTGCAACGAAAAATATAGAACAAAAAAGCGACTGATCGTTAATTATTTCGTCAGAAGTATAGATCTCCTTGTTTTGCAGATACTAACATCACAAATCTGTAAAACAAGGAGATTTTTATATAGAATGAAAGCCACAGGAATCGTGAGAAGGATCGACGACCTCGGCAGAGTCGTCATTCCCAAAGGAATCAGAAGAACGATGCGCATCCGCGAGGGCGACCCGCTTGAAATTTATACCGACCGCGAGGGGGAGGTCATTTTTAAAAAGTATTCCCCCATTGGCGAGCTGGCGATCTTCGCCGGTGAATATGCTGAGACACTTTATAAGACGTGTTCCCTTTCCGTCATCATCTGCGACCGCGACGCGGTGATCGCCACCGCGGGCGTGCCCCGCAAGGAATACGCCGACAAGGCGCTTTCCGATGAGCTTGAAAAGATCATCGAATCGCGCAGTCTTTACGTTTGGCGTGAGGGGATGGACACCGTTCCCGCCATCGCCGACGGCAGCTCGCACACGGTGCGCTGCGCGATGCCGATCCTCTCGGAGGGTGACATCGTCGGCTGCGTGGTCTCGCTTTCGGGCAACGAAAAAGAAGACAAAAAGGTTCCCGCCGTTGACGTGGAAACAAAGCTGATCCAAACGGCGGCAGGGTTCCTTGGCAGACAGCTGGAAAGC
>JAZQWS010000085.1:0-4018 GCA_045632465.1 Eubacteriales bacterium | reverse complement strand
TCTTCGGCGCGCAGTTCATCACGAGAACGCAGGGACGTGTTTTCTCGCTTCTCGGCATTAGCTTTGCGCCCGTGCAGATGCTTATGCTGATCCAGACGTTGATTCTTGCCGTGATCGTTTGCATTTTTGCCTCCTTCCGCCGTTCATTAAACGAGGAAGAGCTCAAGATCAGAATCTGAAATTAAGCCCGAAATTTTTTGGTGGAGCTTTTTATGAGAAAAAAGAACGTTTTATACCGCTTGTTCTTTAATAAGAATGACGAGCGCGCGTACGGTCGCTTCGCCTTCTTCTTTGACAACCTGATGCAGAGCTTTTCGGATCTTTTTGCAAAGGGCGCGTTTTACACGGCGTTTCTGCGCTTGAATAACGTTTCGATGTCGGACGTTGGCGTGATGACCTATCTTCCGATCATTGCGAATGCGGCCTGCATCTTTTCTCCCTTTATTTTTGCCAAGGTGAAGCGGCGCAAGCCGATCCTGATGGCGGCGCGCATGGCCTATTATTTCACGAACCTTTGCGGCGTTGCCCTCGTTCCGATGCTGGTGACGGCGCCGGGGGCGCGCATGTGGCTGATGGCAACGATGCTTTCGCTTGCCAACGTGATCTGGGGGCTTTTCGTTGGCGGCTTCACGGATTGGGAGCTGAATTATCTCCCAATGGACGGCACGCGCGAGGAGTATTTTGCTTACCGCAATCTGATCAACGCCGTTCTCGGCGTTGGAACGAACCTGCTTGCGGGCGTGGTTTCCTCCGCGATCGAGCTTCGCCCCGAGCCCGAGCAGGTGGTTTGGCTCTTCTGGCTTCGTATGAGCGGCTTTATTTTCATTCTGCTCGACGTGTTGGTTTTCGTCCGCGCGAAGGAATATCCTTATGAAAAGAGCGTGGAAACGCCGAGGATGAAGGACGTTTTCCGCCTGCCGCTTCAAAATATGCCCTTCCGCACCGCGTTGCTCGTGCGCAATTTCCGAAGATTGACGATTGCGCTGACGGCCTCCTCCTGGCTCTATTATCTTCTCGATTGCGGGCTGAAATACAGCACGCAGTCCTACCTTGCCGCGATCCCGCCGATTCTGACTCTGCTTCTCACCAAGCCTGCCGTTGCGCTCTTCCGCAAGATGGGCTGCGTGAAAAACTTTTATCTTTTCGTTGTGATCGGCCTTGTTGTGAATTTGGCGTACGTTTTCGTGAACCCCTCCACGGTTTCGTGGCTTTATCCCATGGCTTACGTGGTTGTGCAGATCGCAACGGTTGGCGAATCCATTGCAGACATGGATTTCATTTATCGTTTTATGCCGAAGAAGGATCGGCTGACCTATTATTCCTTCTATTATCTCAGCAGTGCGGTGATGGTTTTTATCGGCGCATTCCTCGGCGCGCAGTATATTACCTACACGGACGGAAAGCGCTTTTCTCTCTTCGGCGCGGTGCTTTCCAACGTTCAGCTTCTCGTTCTGATCCAATCCGCGCTTCTCTTCTTCGTTGTGCTTTATTTTTCTGCGGTCAAAAACAAGCTGGCGGCGATCCGTGTGGAAGAGGTGCAGGCTTAAAGCTCTTTTTGGGAGGTTTTCATGCAAGAAAAAACGAAAAAGCGCGGCGTTTTGCGCCGCCTCTTCTTCAACCGCGAGGATGCTCGCGCGTACGGCCGCTTTGCCTTCTTCTTTGAGGGCATCATGGAAAACATCGCCATGCTGCTTTCAAGCGGCGTGTTTTATACGGCGTTTCTGCGTCTGAACAATATTTCAATGGCGGACGTTGCCATTATGAGCTACGTTCCCATTCTTGCCAACCTCTCCTGCGTTTTTGCGCCCTTTATCTTCCGCAATATGAAAAAGCGCAAGGCGGTGCTTCTTTCGGCGCGGTTTTTGTATTATCTTTTCAGCATCGTCAGCGTGGCGGTCATTCCCGTGCTGATCACGGATGCCTCTGTGCGCGTTGCGTTGATGTCGATTTTCCTGTCGCTTGCCAACGTGATCTGGGGGCTTGTGGCCGGCGGATTTACAGATTGGCAGCTGAATTACCTTCCGATGGACGGCACGCGCGAGGAATTTTTTGCCTATCGCGGTCTCTTTCTCTCGCTGTTTTCCGCGGGAACGCAGATTCTTGCGGGCGGTCTTGCCACCGCGGTGGAAACCCTGCCGGAGCCGTCGCAGATCACGGCGCTCTTCTGGCTTCGTATCGCGGGCTTCGGCTTTATCCTTCTGGATATATTCGTGATGATGCGCGCGAAGGAATTTCCTTATCCGAAGCGCGAGGTTCGCTTAAAGCTTCGCGACGTGGTGGCGCTTCCGATGAAGCTCCCCGAATTCCGCGTCGTTATGCTCCTTTATGCGCTGAACGCCTTGGCCGCCAACCTCAGCGCCTCCAGTTGGTCGTATTACCTGCAGGAGTGCGGCATGGCATACAGCACGCTTAGCCTTCTCGGCTCGATGGCACCGATCACAACCCTGCTTTTAACGCCGCTTGCGATCAAGATCTTCCGAAGGATCGGATGCGTGCAGAGCCATTTCTATTATCAATTGATTCTTCTTCTGATTCAGTTCGGCTTTGTGTTCGTTTCACCGTCCACGGTGCTTTGGCTCTATCCGGCGCTTTATCTGCTCTCTTTGCTCGTCAACGTTGGAGGCAACGTGGCAAGCGCGAATTTCGTTTATCTCTTCATGCCCGAGGAGGATCGCCTGACCTATTACACCTTCTATTACGGACTCGTTACGGTGACGGGCTTTATCGGCGCGTTTATCGGCGCGCGCGTGGTCATTGCCACGGAGGGCAAGACTCTTTCGATTTTCGGTATGCCTTTGGCAAGTGCGCAGCTTCTGATGATTTTGCACGTGGGCGTTTGGGCAATGCTCGTTAGCGTTCTCGCCTTCAAAAGAAGGGGGCTGGATGCGAAGGAAAAGGAGATGGCGGCTTGAGAATGTTGCATTTTCTTTTTCGGTATGCTATAATAAAATAAATTACGAAATTAAGAGAGGTCAAAAACTTGATCAAAAATCCGCTGCTTTTGAATGATCCCGCCGTGAAGGACAAAACCGCAGATCCCCACGTTTTGTATCACGAGGGGAAATATTATCATACTTATACGGCAAACGATGCCTTGTACGTGGCCGAATTTTCCTCGCTTGCGCAGTTTAGCGGAGAGGGAAGAGAAGATCATCTCGTTTTTGAGAGCGAGGCCTTGGAGCAATGCTTTGCGCCTGAGCTTCATCTCATCGACGGCGATTTTTATATTTACGCCGCGCCCGCGCACAGGGGCGATCAAAACCACTTCGTTTGCGTTTTCAAGTCGGTGGACAAAACGCCAACGGGGCGCTTTGAGGTGCTCGGCACGGTGGATGGCATCGGCGAGAGCTGGGCGATTGATGCAACCACCTTTGTGTATCACGGCACGCGCTATATGGTATACACCACCTGCACGGAAATTCATATTGCGAAAATGAAGAGCCCCACCGCGCTGGATGGCGCGTCCGTTTGCATCAAAACGCCCGAATATGCTTGGGAAACTGTGATGAGCGGCGTTGTGGAAGGCCCTGCCGTGATTTTTGACGGCAACGTGCCCGTGCTCGTGTATTCCGCAAGCGATTCAAAGTGCGACGATTATTGCCTCGGCATGATGCGCATGGAGGGCGATGATCCCCTCGATGCTTGTGCCTGGAAGAAGCACGGTGCGCCGATTTTAACGAAAGCGCCCGGAATGTTTGGCCCGGGGCATTGTTCCTTCACGGAGGAGGGCGGCGCGCTCGTTTGCGTATATCACGCCAATCTCGTCAGCGGTAGTGGCTGGTACGGAAGATCCGTTTTTGCAAAGGAATGCTTCTTTGAAAACGGAATTCTGAAGTTTGAAGATTGAATATGTAAATAATAGGTTGCAAAACACCGTGTTTTGCGGCGGAAAGAGGATAAAATGAATACTTATATCGGACAGAACGCGCAGCTCTTCGGCGCGGAGGAGCATCGCCTTGTTGGTGGCAAGGGCGACGGTATGCGCCTCCTGGAGGTCAGAAACGGCAAGGGCCTTTGC
>JAZQWS010000084.1:0-1581 GCA_045632465.1 Eubacteriales bacterium | reverse complement strand
CGGCATTGCGACAAATCCAGTTTCAAACGATGACATTGAAACCACAGCGCATTTTCTGATCGGGCTTTCGGGCGGCGTTTCCGCCACGATCACGCTCTGCGGAACGCACGTGCCGCAAAGCCACGATACCGTTTATTACTTTACAAACGGCATCGTTAAGATCGAGGGCAAGGATCTTCTCGTTTATGAAAACGGCGAATTTGTGAACTACGGCGGCGAATACAACCTGATCGTTCGCCAGCTTGCAGAATTCGTTAAGTTGATCCGCGGCGAGGAAAGTGCCGCTTGCACCCCCGAATACGGCCGCGAGATCATCCGCGTTTTGAAAGAAGTTATATAAAATCGAAAAAAGAGGATAAAACGATGAAAAAAGTCAGAATGGCCGTGATCGGCCTAAAAACCTTTGGTAGAAAATCCCACGTTGTCGGCGTTAAGGGCAACGAAAACGCCGAGTTGATCGCCGTTTGCGACATTGACGAGGCCATGGCAAAAATGGTTGCCGAGGAGCACGGTGTTCCCTATTACCTTGACTACAAGGAGCTTCTGAAGCGCGAGGATCTCGATGCGGTTACGATCGCAACGCCCGACCAGGTGCATAGAGAGATCGCCATTGCCGCCATGGAGGCGGGCAAGCACGTTATGTGCGAAAAGCCGATGGCACTGACCGTCGAGGACTGCAAGGCGATGGTTGAGGCAACGAAGAGAACCGGAAAGAAGCTGATGGTTGGCCAGATCTGCCGCCTTGCGCCGAGTTTTTTGCTCGCAAAGGAGCTGATCGACCGCGGCGATATCGGCGACATCTTCTTCATTGAATCCGAATACGCGCATGACTACGCGAAGAAGGTTGGCCCGAACTGGCGCTTTGATCCCACGAGCCCCCGCCACCCCGTGACCGGCGGCGCTTGCCACGCGATGGATCTGATGCGCTGGATCGCAGGCGATCCTACCGAGGTTTTTGCCTACGGCAACAAGAAGATGCTTCTCACCTGTCCGACGGACGATTGCGTGATCGCCGTTATGAAATTCCCGCACGACGTGCTCGGAAAGATGTTTACCTCCATTGGTTGCAAGAGAAGATACACAATGCGCACCTGCATTTATGGCTCAAAGGGCACGATCGTTGTTGACAACACGTCTGCAGATCTTTCGCTCTTCAAGGCCGAGGTTGAGGGCACGGAGATGTTCACGCCCTCGATCGAGAATCAATCCGTTGAGATCAAGATCCCCGTGCGCGCCGTGAAGCACAACATTCACGACGAGATGAAAAACTTCGTGAACTGCATTCTGAACGACACCGATCCGCCTACGGACGGCATCGAGGGCGGCAAGACCGTTGCGGCCTGCTGCGCGATCGTAGAGTCCACGCTGACGGGCGAAAAGGTGAAGCCGGATTATAGCTTTTGCTGATAGGATTCGGATATAGAAAAAACCGCCGCAGATTTCTCTCTGCATTCTTAGCGGAGAAATGGCAGACACAAAAAATCGGCAGAGATATTGTTTTCTCTGCCGATTTGTGTTATAATGACATGGGTGATGAAAATGGATAAGGAAAAAGAATTGCCGAAAAGAAAACCAACAAGG
>JAZQWS010000083.1:0-1372 GCA_045632465.1 Eubacteriales bacterium | reverse complement strand
TTTCTTTTCGGCAAATCCTTATCGTTATCCATTTTTATCACCCACCCCATTATAGCACAAATCGGCAGAGAAAACAACATCTCTGCCGAAATTCGTTTGTAGGGGCGACCATTGGTCGCCCGTTTTGGTTTTGCGGTTGTTTGCGGGCGATCATTGATCGCCCCTACGGCAAACATCCTTATGAGAAGCCTCGCAAGCGCAGCTGCTTTTATAATATCAGATATCTTTAGGATTTCTCTTTCGGAATTCTCGTGGGCTTTCGCCGGTATGCTCCTTGAAGCGGCGGCGAAAATAAGCGGCCGTTTCAAAGCCCGAGGCATCGGCGATCTGCTCGATCGGCATATCCGAATGCAGAAGAAGGAGCTGCTGGGCGCGCTCAATGCGCAATCGGTTTTTGTATTCCACGGGTGTTTCCCCCATCTGCTTGCGGAAGAGAAGATAGAGATTCGGTTCGCTCATGTGGCAAAGCGCGGCAAGATGCGATGCGGGTGTATCCTCGGAAAGATGCGTTCGGATATGGTCGATTGCGGGAGAAAGGCGGCGATCATTTGCGGGCAAGGGCGCGCGCTTCAGATGTGGCAGAATAGAAGCAAGGCAATCGTAAAAGCAGGCCAGTGCACGGAGCATTTCCTTTTGCTCGCTCGTGTAAAAAAGGTAGGCATCCAGAAGCTTTTTTGAGAGATTTTTGTGGATTTCTCCATCAATCTTTTGCAGAAGGAGCGTTTCCGGATTTGGGAATCCTTTGTTAGGTTCAAAGTTGAAACGCAAACTAATATATACATTATTGGATAAATCTCCCCAAAACGAACGGTATTTCGATCCCTGCGGGATGAAAATCAGATCCCCCTCCTTCACCTCTTCCTTGTATCCGAGATCGCTTTCAAAAACAGCTGTTCCCTCGATCATTGCTCCGATAAAAAAGCAGGGGCGCGGCGCGTGCATGGCATCAAAAACGGAGCCCGCCTTAGCCTTGTATTTGTAGATTTCAAAAAGTGAAAGATGTGAAAAAACCTCAATTCCCATGCCCCTTCTCCTTTTTTTGAAATTATAGAATCGTTCTCTTTTTTTATATTATAATCTATTGAAAGAAATTTGTCAAGATGCTAAAATATCCTTAGAATAAAAACAGAAAGTGAGGCTTTTTTATGAGCTTTCAGAACAAAACTGTAATTATCACGGGCGGCGCATCCGGTATGGGCCGCCGCAGTGCGGAATGCTATACCGATGCGGGGGCAAACGTTGTGCTCGCCGATATCAATGAGCCTGCATTGATCGAGTTGTGCAATGCGATCAACGAAAAAGGCAAGGGCAAGGCTATCTATTCTGTGTGTGACGTCCGCGTGTACGATCAGGTGCAGAAAACGGCGGATCT
>JAZQWS010000082.1:0-2820 GCA_045632465.1 Eubacteriales bacterium | reverse complement strand
GTGAGCGTATCGGCGCCGAAGGCGTTCAGCGCCGCCTGTATTTGCAGATTCGTGATGGGAAAGATCGAGCTTGTAATCGCCGAGGGAAGGCCGTACCAAAGCATTTTCTTGAAGGCCGAAAAATCGAAGCAAAGCTCCCTTAGGCTAAAGTGGCAAGGGCCTTGCTTTTTCATCAGATACCGAAGCGAAAGAAATGCGCCGAGTGCCTGCGAAAGGAAAGTTGCGATGGCAACCGCGGCCACCTTGCGCTCCATGATCACGCAGAAAAGCGCATTGAGAGAAATATTGGTCAGCCCTGCAAGGATCATATAGCGAAGCGGACTTTCGCTATCTCCCGAAACGCGGATCACCGAGGCCGCGTAATGATAGATAAGCATAAAGGGAAGCCCCGCAAAATAAAGGTTGGAATATAAAACCGCATCCTCCATACAATCCGTCGGGCAATCCGTCCACGAAAGGAAGGGGCGGTTGATTACCATACCGAGCGCGCCCATCAGAATTCCGAGCATAGCACCCGTGAGGATCGCCGTTGAAACCACGCGCCTCGTCTTCTCGGCTTCACCGCGCCCAACCAGGCGCGCAAGAATGATGGTGACACCCGTGCAGATGCCAACGCAAAGCGAGGAAAAAAGCGCATTGACCGCCGAGGTTGCACCGAGTGCCGCCACCTCGTTTCCCTCCGCGAATCGGGAAAGCACCATAATGTCCATCGAATGGAACATTGTGTTGATCAGATTGGCTAAAAGAAGGGGAAGCGCAAAGCGGATCATCGTGGAAAAAAGCGGACCGTTTGTCAAATCCAGATCCGTGCGCCGCGAAAGAAGGCTTCGTTTTTTCACGGCCATGGCGGATGCTGGAGAGCTGTGATTTGTCACTTGCGTTTGCATAGGAGCATCTCCTTATTGAACTGAATTTCTCTCCCGATTTTTAAATGAATTCAAAGGCATAGAGCCTTGCATCCTTCATGTCAAATTCCAGCGTCACGGGCTTGCCCGCAAACGAGGAAAGCTCTGCGCCTTCCAAGCGCACCCTGCGGTCGATCTTATCGCCGAAAAGCTCGCAGGTCTTGGCTTCGTTTCCGTCCTCGTCGCGGATGGTGATGTAAATGCTACCCTTGGCAGAGGTGGCGAAGTTCAGGCGCATCTCGTTGCCTTCAAAAATAAAGGGCTTCGTAACAACCTTTGCGCCCTTGTATTTTGCCTTGTAGCAGGCAAAGCCGTCGATGCGCAGGGTATAGCGCTCGTAAACGTCGCGGTACTTGGAATTGGAGTGTCTGTAATACTGTCCAACGAGCATGGAAAGCTCCTTGTTTTCTCCGTCGCCCACGGGTGTTTCCCACATAAAATAAGCGGGGTAGCAGTTTCCGTAGAGCCAGTTTGCATCAAATTCATAGCCGGGGGAGAAAAGCGCCTCGTCGCATTTGTCGAAGCGAACGCCATCGCGGCTTGCCATAAAGACGCAGTCCGTAACGGTCAGTCCGTAGCGCGGGCATATCTTGATCTGTTCCTTGCGCGCTTCCTTGCCGCAAAGCTCCTCAAAGCTATCGTTCCAGGCAAGTCTTTCCTCATAGCGGGTAGGGAAGCCGATGTAGATATCGGGGTTGCGGTAGTAGCGGCTGACGTTGTTGGTGTAAATCGGATAATCGTCCGTTTCATTGAAGGTGATCAGCTCGGGCTTTGTCCAATGGATAAAGTCCTCGGATTCGGTTCTTCTTGCATCGCGGATGCCGCGGTTCAGATCGCCGTCCTCGGGAATATCGTGGAAATCGCGCACGTATGCCACGTAGCGGTGAAGTTTTTCGTCCCACCAGCAAACGTTCAGCGTGTCAAACTTTCCTTCCAGATCGAAGATGCATTCAAAATTCCAATGAATGCCGTCGGGGCTGGAGTAGCCGCCGAGCTTGTAATGCTTCATATAGGCCGTTGCCTTGTAGCGCTTCTCGGGTGGGCAGTTAGGATTTTTGTCGATGAAAGCGAAGAAGTTATCGAAAAATCCGCCCTCCTCGGGCTTATCCATCGAGCGAAGAACGATGTTGTTCTCATAGCTTCCCTCGTATTCGCAGATGCCGAGCGCGGGCTTTTCCCAATGAATGCCGTCCTCACTTTCGGCATAGCAAACGTAAAGATCCAGAAATTCAAGGGTTTCGCCTGGGGTGATAACACTCTTTTTCGTATCGCGCTTCATATGCGAGATGTAGTACATTTTGTATTTGCCCTGATCCTCGATCACGTTCGCATAGTGTGCCATGCCAAGCTCCCAGGGAAGATCCGCCTCGAAAACGCGCTCCTTTTTCACGGGCGTACCAATCTCAAAATCCGCCGTGGTTTTGCTCTCGTCAATAATCGTTTTGTCCCAAACGGGCTGCAGTCCATTAAGCTTTATCATTTCGTTTTTTTCTCCATTTGCTAAAAAAGAGCGCGACAAAAGACGGCTTTTTGTAAACCATTGTTTTCTTTTGTCGCGTTTTTGTATTATTCAGGCTTCTTGTCGAAATCCAAGGTCAGATCGTAATCGCCGAGCTTGTTAACCTTGAATCCGTTCTTCTTGTATTCCTCGTAATCAAAGGCTTCCAGCTCGTCAATTGCAAGCTTGTGGAATTCGTAGAAATTGTGCCACCATTCCCAGCCGCTTCCGAGATCGTTTCCGAGATAAGCGTCCGCGATATCGCAGGCGGTCTGAGGTGCTACGTAGAATGCGCCCATCGCAAGCACGTTAACGCCGTTGCCCGTGATGGCTCTCAAGGCCGCAGGCAGGCTTTCAACAACGCCCGCATGCACGTGGGGGCACTTGCTTGCCGCAATGTGAATACCCATGCCCGTG
>JAZQWS010000081.1:0-17761 GCA_045632465.1 Eubacteriales bacterium | reverse complement strand
ATCCGGTAAAAAGATATACGGGAATTTCCATTATAATATCCTTCTTTAACAATATCAAATCAAACCAAACAGCGAATCCAATTGATCTGCATCAATGCCTGCACCGATTACGCAAAGGCGACCGATAACCGATGCTCCGCCGACGCGAACGTCAGGCTCACCGGGAACGTAATCAAAATGCAACCAACTTCCATCCTCGGCGGGTACGATTCCCTTTGCGCGAAGTACCATTCCGTACGCAGGATCCTCAGAAAACGCCTCAAGAATAGAAAGAAGTCCCTCCTTAGTGTACTTATGCGTGGTTTCTCTGCCCCAACTCTGGAACACCTCGTCTGCATGATGGTGATCGTGACCGCATCCGCAATGCTCACCATGCTCATGATGGTGATGATGACCACATTCGCACTCTTCATCATGGTCGTGATGGTGATGACCACACTCGCACTTTTCATCATGGTCGTGATGATGGTGATGGCCGCACTCGCACTCTTCATCATGGTCGTGATGATGGTGATGGCCACACTCGCACTCTTCATCATGGTCGTGATGATGGTGGTGGCCGCACTCGCACTCTTCATCATGGTCGTGATGATGGTGGTGGCCGCACTCGCACTTTTCATCATGCTCATGATGCTCCTTTTCCAAAGCGGAAATAGCGGCATCCAACGTATCCTTATGCTCCATCGTTTCAAGAATGGCCTTACCATCCAACAACTCCCACGGCGTGGTCACAATCGTTGCCGTAGCATTGTTTTCTCTAAGAAGCATAACAGAATCCGCAATCTTCTTATCGGAAATACCGCCAGTGTGCGACAAAATCACGGAGGTTGCATTCTTGATCTGGTCAATATAGAATTCGCCAAAATTCTTAGCGTACATTTTGCACTTATTGGCATCCGCAACCGCACAAAGACAATTCAGCACCACTTCTTCGGAAAGAACGGAAGAAACGGCACGTACAACATCCGAAAGCTTTCCAACGCCGGAAGGCTCGATCAAAATACGATCAGGGTTATACTGCTCAAGCACTTGTGCCAGCGCCTTCGTGAAATCTCCGACAAGCGAACAACAAATACATCCGGAATTCATTTCCGTGATATTGATTCCTGCTTCGCTGAGAAATCCACCGTCAATTCCGATCTCGCCAAATTCATTCTCGATCAGAACCACCTGCTCACCAACGTATGCTTCCTTAAGAAGCTTTTTAATCAAAGTTGTTTTTCCGGCGCCAAGAAATCCAGAAAAAATATCTATCTTTGTCATTATTTTCTATCCTCCGTACAGTAATCCCAACAATGCGGGATGCATATAATTTATTATATATAATAATTATATTACATTTTATAACGATTGTCAAGAACTTCAAAAAAATGTAACCGATAAAAATGAATTTTCGGCCATACACGATAGGAGAAACGCATGAATCTTTTGTTGATAAATATGAGCCCCCACAAAGAAGGCGCGACACAATGTTGCTTATCTTATATTGAATCCGAATGGGAGCGTCTTGGCGGAAGCCATCATGAATATTGGTGCAAAAACGGTCCGACATTTTCCTGCATCGCATGCGGTTTATGCAAGCACGGAGACGGCTGTTTTTATCAGGATAGTGTGAATGAGCTTCGGGCGCTTTGCATGAATGCAAATGCTTTTGTTTTTGCAAGTCCCGTACATTACGGAGGGGCAAGCGGTATGGCAAAATCGATTATGGGCAGGCTGTTTCATTCATCCGGAAAGCTACTAAAAAAGAAGCCGGCATTTGCCGTCGCAGTCGGAAGACGAGGCGGACACATCGGAACGCTTTGGGAAATGGAAAAGTTTTTCACCTTCAATGAAATGCCAATCGCCTCCTCGAATTATTGGCCAATTCTACATGCATCCGATCGCAACGAGGTGGAAAAAGATACCGAAGGAATAAGAACGCTTCAAATCGCAACACAAAATCTGTTTTGGTTAACATCGTTAATTTCAAAGGATTACGAGGCTCTATAAAAGCGAGCGGCAAATCACACAAGATTCGCCGCTCGCTTTTCATTATTATATGGATATCGCAAATGATTATTTACAATTTTCTCTTGTATAATACAAAAGCTTGCCAAGAGGCGCGGCAACGCTTACCTCGCGATCGCCCACATACAAGTTTCCTTCCGCATCCCTCCACGTCCCCTCGGGAAATACAACATTACGGGTGCGCGTTCCCTTTGTAATCACGGGAGCAACAAGAACATCATCACCAAGCATAAATTGATCGGCGATTCCGTGATACCCCTTGTGCGGATAATTATATTCCATAAAGCGAACAATCGGCTCGCCGGTTGATAACGCATTCTTAACAAGTGAAAGAATATAATCACTCATTTTACAATGCAAGTCTGCCATTTCTTTTACGAAAGAAAGTGTCTCCTTCGAGAGAAGTCTCCAAGGTGCCCAAGAAAATTGCATCATCGGCAAAAGTGCGGAAGCCTCAGCCATGCGAACAAAAAGTTCCTCGTCCACCTTAAAATCCTTCATCGTGTTATAAATCCACTCTCCGCCGCCGATCATATCCGGACAGATGAAGGGGTGGCCGAGCAGGCCTGTGATCGCGCATGCAGGCACGAACGTGTCGATGCCATTTCCAACCCAGCGGTGATCCTTAACACAAAGGCGCTGAATACCGCACTTTCCACCGCCGTGGTAAGTGTCTTTAAACTCATGATAATCGTAACGACGCCCGAATTCATTCCATGCGATATTCATGGCATGCGCATCCTCATCCGCACGCGGAGCACCACCCAGAACAGAAGCATACATATCCACTGTGCCGCCATCGAACTTAAAACCATCCACACCATAGTCTTGCATAAGATGGCGAAGCTGTGCATCGAGGAATTCCCTGTCGCAGGGCTTTCTCATATCCAAGGCAGCCGAAAATCCGTTCCACCATTTAAAGAGCGCAACCTCCCCCTCCTTCGTGCGAACAAAAAGGCGGGATGCATCCGGCACCGCATCCGGAAGATTTTCGAAGCAATGACGGATAAAGAATTGTCCATCCGGACAAACGAGAGGAACCACCCACAAAAGCACCTTAAAGCCCATCGTGTGAAGCTTCTCTATCATCTCTTTCGGATGCGGGAACTTATGCGGATCGAACTCCCAATTTCCGTATCTTCCGTGCCATCCCTCGTCGATAATCAAAATCCCGGGTGCAAAGCCGTTTCGGATAACCGCCTCGGCATAGGCAAGAACCTTCTCCTCGGTGGGATCATAGGTATATTCCATCCAGGTGTTATACTGTGCCGTGCGAAAAAATTCTTCCGGCAAATGGCGACCGTCAAATGGAAAATGTGCCTTCATCGATGAAAGATATGCATCTCTTAAGCAAGTGCCTGCCCAATATTCCTTTACATCACCGCCATCAAACGAAATCTCGCCGTTTTCGATTCTTACAGCAAAGGGCGTTTCGCTATAAAAATAGCGTCCCTTGGTTGAAAGATAAAGCGGCATCGTTTGATTCATACACATAATGCGAAAATCCGCATAATATTCAGACGTTGCAGAAAAAGGATTTTTTGCCCCGTCAAACGCTGTACCGCCGTAAAGATATTCATCATTCAAAATCTTGAAGGTCTGTGCCATGGTGTTTTCCTCTACTTATTTCTTTTGTATATCAAAGTATACCAAAAACATTTTTCTTTGTCAAGCGTCGCAATACTTTTTGTTTTAAAATGCAAAATCACAAAGAAAGAAGGATATCTTTTTCAGAAAAAGGCATGCATTTTCCGTTTTTTCTTTGCACTGTTTCATGCCCCTTTCCGAGCAATAACAAATGATCTCCTTCACGGCAAAGCGAAAATGCATACCGGATAGCATCCGCTCGATCCGACACGATTTTCGCCTTGGTTTTATCTAAAAATTCGGCATAAATTTCAGAGCAGATTCCAAAACCGCTTTCGCTTTCCGGATTATCCTCTGTGATTACACAAAGATCCATACGCGTTTCTGCAACCTCGGCGAGCTCTTTTCTCCGCTCGAAGCCACGCTCTCCAACCGATCCGAAAACGCAAATCAAACGCCCGTGTGACCGTCCGGACGCCGCTTTCGCCACAGCCTCAAAGCTCTCTCGATTGTGCGCATAATCGATCACCACGTTTACGCCCTTGTGCTGTATCTGCTCATATCTTCCCGAAACGAACACATCGGAAAGATATGAATAAAAGTATTTTTCTTCCTTTCCCGTCAGCAACGATGCGCATTTCAGGGCGAGCCGTGCATTCGTTCGATTATGCTCGCCGATCAATGACATAACGATGCGTTTTCCGTGATACAAAAAGGCTTGCGCATTTTTTCTCTCTTCTACCTCACTTATAATCTCATTGTCCAAAGGAAGAAGAACAACCTTTTCCACATCTGAAACAATATACTCTCCACGATATATACCGCTCGGAAGAATTGCTGTTTTCACTCCGTAATTTGAAAACAAAGATCGCTTGGCGCAAAGATATTCTGCCATATTTTTATGCTCGCCTTTGCCCACATGGTCTCTTGAAAACGAGGTTAAAATCCCCACCGAAAAATTCATTCCGATCAACCTTCCACCAGATAGCGCCGCGCTGGATGCTTCGATCACCACGTACCGTATTTTCTTATTTCTGAGCTCTGCGAACCACGGAACAAGAGTGAACCAATCCGGCGTTGTGTTCTGTGTTTGCTTGGTCGTCGTGCCATCAAAAAGCCCAAGGGTACTACTGCAGGCAGTCGGATAACCGGCTTGGTTCATAATACCCATAAGCACAACCGCCGTTGTTGTTTTCCCTTTCGTTCCCGTCACGGCCGCAAAAACAAAATCTTCCCGACATACGCCATAAAAATCAAATAGTAAATCACAAAGGATGGAGCGAACACTTTTCACTTGCAGAATGGCGGCATCCTCAGGCAGTGAGAGTGGTGCATCGCACAGAAAATGGCGGCATCCTCGCGCATATGCAACCGAAGCGTGATCATGGCCGTTGTGTTCCGCACCACGTAAGCATACGAAAAGAGCACCATATACGGCATTTTTCGAGTGATTTATAATGAATGAAACATCAGAAAAATCCCCTCTTATTTCGGCATTTATATTCCTTTCACGGATAATTTCATTAATTTTCTTTTTGGAATGCTTTTCCATTCTGTTTTGCCTTTCTGTTCTTGAGCGCAATCGTACGGCGAAGCGCATGAATTTGCAAATACGCGCACCGGCGTAGTGTCTTTCTTTCTCCCTCATATTGAAAAACCGATGTGGTACGTCCGCGCCGCTTCAGCGCAGTCAAGGCTTCCCTTTCATTTTTTGAAACGTTTCCCCGAACAGCAAAGAGCGGCACGGCATGCCATAATCTCATATGCGAAGAAAGATCTGTTGGGATAGAATTCCCATCGATCGCATCCACAAAAAAACGCGCAAGACTCACGCCGGAAGCACGCAAATAATCGCAGCTTCGCCCATGACGAGGATTCAATTCCAATATATATTCTTTCCCCTCATACGAAAGAATATCGAAATTTGACACACCTACGTATCCGTTTTTTTCAACTAAAGATATCAATTGGCAGGTAAGTGCATCCGGAGGTCGCGTAAGTATTGCCGCATAATTTCCTCTTGCACCCTTGGCCTGCTCCTCAACCCATACCTCCCCCAAAACACCACGCCGAACGATTCCATTGTGATCGGAAAGCAACGTCAACGTTTTTGCAATCGGCTTTTTATCCTCGCTACCTATACGCTCCTGCAAAATGAGCCTTTCCTCATAACCGGAAGCAAAGATTTTCTCAGCCGTATCAAGTGCTTCCTTCGGTGTTTTTGGAAAATAAACCTTTGCCATACCCGAAAAAGGATGTGCATAGTAAGAAACACTTTGGCTTGGCTTCAAAACAGCAGGATATTTCCAATCGGAAAGAAACCGTGAGAGCGAAAGATCATCCGATGAAAGAACGCGTGTCTTCGGATACGGCAATCCTTCTTTTTCAAGCATTTCATAGAATCTCGCTTTATCACTCGCCTTTTCAAATATTTCTTCGGAAGGAATCAAAAAACAATATGCATTTTGTAACGCCTCGCGATTTCGTGATAAGAACGCAACATACCAATCTCCGCAAGGGATCAGATAAGGGCGAGATTTTCTTTCGTTAGCAAAGCGTAATAGGATGCTTGTTCCGATTATATCATCCAGGATATCGGGTTCTATACGCAGATCTATCAAAGATGAATATCCTGTGATCCCGCAACGGTATCGGCAAAACGCCGTGCTTTTGACACCAAATTCCGCATGAAAGGAAATCGCCACAGAATAAGCACTCAAATCTCCGCCGAGCAATACTACTTCCATACACTCCCTCTTTTCAAACAAAAAAATGAGCCAAGGCCTTCAAAAGAAATTGAAAGCCTAAGCCCTAATTATATAACGAACAATTACAGTCCGCCCTCTATTGCCATATCCGCAAAGCCGCTGCTACGCAAAACCTCGTATACTGCAACGGCCACCGCATTGGAAAGATTCAAGCACCGAAGCGTTGGGAGCATGGGAATCCGAACACAGCGATCCAGATGCTCTCGCAAAAGCCCCTCCGGCAATCCGCGCGTTTCCGGCCCAAACATCAAAAATACGGGGCGCGGATACGAGATATCGCAATAGTTCTTATGTCCCTTGGAAGAAAAATAATATATTTCTGCCCCCGCATTCTTCTCATAGAAGTCTTCAAGACTCTCATAATAAGTGACGCTCAGCTTATCCCAATAATCAAGACCTGCGCGCTTCAAGGTTCTATCGCTGATTTCAAAGCCAATCGGCTTTATGATATGAAGTGCCGCGCCGGTCACGGCGCACGTGCGCGATATATTACCTGTATTCTGAGGGATTTCCGGACAATACAGAACGATATTTATAGGCTTCATAGAGAGTTTTTCCTTTTTCATTGCATTTTATGTGCTTTTGCTTATTTATTTTACTCCTTCGGAACAAAAAGGTCAAGTGAAAAACTGGATTTTTCTAAAAAAAATTAATATATTTCAAATATTTACATTTTTCTCTTTTATTTTGAATTAAAACGTGGTATACTGTAAAGAAGATAAAAATATGTGCTTCGCGGCGCAATATGCAGCCGCCACAAAGGAGATTTCCATGGGACTTTTCAAATCCTACAGCGAAAAACAAATCAAACGCATTCAGCCCTTAGTTCAGAAAACCGAGGCGCTAGCCCCCACCTTTGCTACCATGAGCAACGATGAGATGCGAGCCTATACCGATAAACTGAAAAACGATCTTGCAAACGGAAAAACGCTGGACGATATTCTACCCGAGGCGTTTGCGCTCGTACGCGAGGCAGCAGACCGCGTGCTCGGAAAGCGCCCTTTTACCGTTCAGATAATGGGTGGTATTCTTCTTCATCAAGGAAGAATTGCCGAAATGAAAACCGGTGAAGGTAAAACGCTGGTCGCAACGCTTCCCGCATACCTCAACGCGCTGACCAGCAAGGGTGTTCACATCGTTACGGTAAACGACTACCTCGCAAAACGTGATAGCGATGAAATGGGCAAGGTTTACAGCTTCCTTGGCCTCAAAACCGGACTTATCATTCACGGTCAAACGCCCGAGGAAAAGCGCAAGGCTTACGCGGCCGATATTACTTACGGAACGAATAACGAGCTCGGCTTCGATTACCTTCGTGACAACATGGTTGTTTATAAGGAGCGCATGGTTCAAAGAGGACACGCATTCGCCATCGTCGACGAGGTGGACTCCATCCTGATCGATGAAGCGAGAACCCCCTTGATCATTTCCGGCGCAGGCTCAAAATCCACCGATCTTTACGCGGCCGCCGATAGCTTCGTTCGCACGCTTCGCCGCCACGTGATCAAAGAGATCGATACCAAGGAAGATCTCGACGTTTACGAGGAAGACTATATTGTGGACGAGAAGGCGCGCACCGCCGTTCTCACAAAAAACGGTATCACCAAGGCCGAAAGATACTTCCATCTTAACAACCTCTCCGATCCCGAAAACTCCTCGCTCTATCATCATATCAACACCGCCATCAAGGCGCACGGCGTTATGAAAAATGACGTGGACTATATCGTTAAAGACGAATCGGTTATCATCGTTGACTCCTTCACGGGACGACTTATGCCCGGTCGCCGCTTCAACGACGGCTTGCATCAGGCGCTTGAGGCAAAAGAAAAGGTTAAGATCCAGAAGGAAACCCGCACGCTCGCAACCGTTACCTTCCAGAATTATTTCCGTATGTACGGCAAGCTTTCGGGTATGACCGGTACTGCTCTTACGGAAGAGGACGAATTCAGAGACATCTACTCTCTCGACGTGGTTGAGGTTCCGACAAATCGCCCGATGATCCGCGTGGACGAAAACGATGCGGTTTATCGCACCTACGCAGGAAAGATCCGCGCTATCGTTAAGCAGATCAAGGAGTGCCACGAGAAGGGACAGCCCGTGCTCGTTGGTACGGTTTCCATCGATAAATCCGAGGAGCTCTCGCAGATTTTGAAGCGCGCAGGCATTCCCCACAACGTGCTGAACGCAAAACAGCACGAAAAGGAGGCCGATATCATTGCGCAGGCAGGTCGCTTTGGCGCGGTTACGATTTCCACCAACATGGCGGGCCGTGGTACGGATATTATGCTTGGCGGTAATCCCGAATATATGGCTAAAGCAGATCTTCGCAAGCGCGGCTACGAGGATGGCGTGATCGCAGAAGCCGTTGGAACAGCCGAGCCCACGAGCGAAACCGTTGCCGATGCAAGAGCACTTTTCCAAGATCTTTACAAAAAATACAAGGAACAGATCCGTCCCGAAGCCGAAAAGGTTAAGGCGGCAGGAGGTCTTTATATCCTTGGAACTGAGCGCCACGAAAGCCGCCGTATTGACAACCAGCTTCGCGGCCGAAGCGGACGCCAGGGTGACGAGGGTCGCTCGCGCTTCTTCCTCTCGTTGGAGGACGATCTGATGCGTTTATTCGGCTCAGATCGCATTGCAGCTATGACTGCAAGACTGGGTCTTGACGAGGATACGCCTATTGACGCGCGCATCCTTTCCGGCTCTATCGAAAGAGCACAGAGAAAAATCGAGTCGATGAACTTCTCTCGAAGAAAGAACGTTTTGACCTACGACGACGTTATGAACCAGCAAAGAAGCGTTATCTATCAGCAAAGAAGCGACGTGCTTTGCCGCGACAACATCGTTGAAACTATTGAAAATATGATTCTTACCTCCGTTAAGGAGCAGGCTGAATTCTGCTTCGGCGTTCCTGAAAAGGATCATTGGAAGTTTGACGAATTTAGAAACCATTACATGGGCCTTCTGACCGACGGAAAGGACTTCAAATATAGCGAAGAAGAGTTGGATGCGCTCGATAAGGATACACTTGCCGAAGAGCTTTGTGAAAAGGCGCTCTCCATCTATCGCGAAAAGGATACACTCTTTAATCGCATTGAGGGTATGCGCCCTGATGCAATGCGCGAGATAGAAAAGGTGATCCTGCTCGAAAACGTTGACAAAAAATGGATGGAGCACCTCGATAATATGGAGGAGCTCAAGGAATATATCGGACTGAACTCCTACGCGCAGCGCGACCCCGTGGCAATGTACCGTATCCAGGGTGCAGATCTCTTCGATACCATGATCGACGATATCAAAGAGGACACCGTTCGTAAGATCCTCTCTGTAGTTCCCAAGGTGCAAAAAGTGGAGCGCGTGCAGGTAGCAACACCTCTCGTTGAAGGCTTTGGCGACGGAAAGAGCGTGAAACGCGCGCCGGCAAAGTCCGAAAAGGTTGGCAGAAACGATCCCTGCCCCTGCGGTAGCGGCCAGAAATATAAAAAGTGCTGCGGAAGAAACAGCACTGAAGCCTAAGGAGACGAGAAAATGGGCTTTGGTATTCTCTTTATCGGATATCTTTTTCTGTTAAATCTTTCCTTTTTTGCTTACACGGATATTCTCGCCGGAGCACTGATGCTCTTAGCGCTCGAAAAGCTCAAAGTCTGGAATAAGGGATTCAAGGCCGCTTTTTTTGCGGCGATCCCCTTTCTCCTGATTGGAATTTTTGAATTTTCCTTAAAGATTCTGGTTATGTTTTCGGCGCAGATCGCTCCATATGTTTCCATAATCTCCGAGGCACTCCGCATGCTTTCGCTTTGTCCTCTGCACGTTTGCTTACTTATAGGCTGTAAGCAAATCACGAAGGAGGTTGGGCTCGACAAGATGGAAAGCCGAGCGATGACGCTTCTTCCCTTCGCTCCGCTTTTCTACGGAAGCCAATGCTTTTTAGCAATCCCATCACTTTTCAAAAACGTCAGTGAAGAGAATCTTTTAACCGTTCGCTTCATTCTTTTGCTTGCAACCCTCGTTTTTTTATTCACAATGCTCCGCTTCATTTACCAATGCTATGCCAAAATCTGCTTACCAAGCGATGCCGACATGCCACAGAAACCCTCACGCTTCCGATTTGTTAACGAATACCGCGCGCGAAAGGAAGAACAACTCCGCGCAGAAATGGAAGCGCATATCGCGGAAATGAAGAAAAAGAACGAGCACAAGAAAAAGAAGAAAAAAAGATAAAGGTATTTATGAAAAAGAAAAAGAATTACTACGCACGCATTGCTGCGGCACTTCTCCTGCTTTGCAATCCAAATATTCACCTTTTTGATCTTCTGCCCGATTTTATTGCTTATTTCTTGATTTTCTCCGTTATATCCGAAGCGGCAGATCTTGCGCCGTATTTTGCGCAGGCGAGAGATGACGCAAAAAAACTTGCACTTCTCGGGCTCTTCAAAATCCCTGCAGCTTTTATTGTTCTCGTCTCCCGATCGGGCAACACAATGGACTACAATCTGATCCCCACTTTTGCAATTATCTTCGCTGTTTTCGAAATGATCCTCGGATATCTTTTCATATATCACACGTCCGAGGCGCTCTTTTACCTCGGCGAGCGAAGCGATGCTACCGCCTTGATTTCTTCTTTCCGCATAGGAAAGAACCGCAAGATGTTGCCCGAGTTTTTGCGCAATCTTTCCTACTGCCTACTCTTTGCAAAAGCCTTTGCTTCCTTTGTTCCGGAGCTCCTTTTACTTACAAGAAAGCAAGACTACGTTGGCGATATTGCAAAGCAATTGGCGCTGGTGCGCCTCTACCCCTACGTGCTGATCATCACATTTCTCCCCGTGTTGGCGCTCGGAATTTACTGGTTTATCCAGGCACGCGCTTATCTTCGCGCCGTGCAGGCGGAGGGGCGTTTTTCTTCGGCTCTCCGTGCCCTGGCAGGAGATGACTTGATCAAGCAAAAAGAGCAACGTGAATTTTGCGCCGCCTGTATTCTCGCCTTTTCACTTCTTTCGATTTCAACTCTTTTTTCTTTGAACTTCATGCCAATCTTTTGCTACGCGCTCTTTTTATTTCTCGGATTATGCTGGCTTCGAATGCCGAAAAAGCTGAACCGCTCCGCGCGTGTTTTCGGCATCCTTGCTTTGCTTTCCTCCGGCGCTCAAGCGCTTGCTATCCGGATTTTCGAATACGATTACGGTTATAACGCGCTCCTTTCAAATGCGGAAGCAAAAACGGCATATATTCCCATTGTGATCGCGGCTGCGATCAACACCGTTTTGCTTCTTGTCTTGCTTTTCATTGTCTATCTTTGCCTGCGCCATATAATTTACGATTCGCTCGGCATTTCTCCGACAAGTCAAAGCTACGACCGCACAGAGAAACGATATCACAATGGAATTTCCCGATTCAACGTTGCATTTTTGATTTTGGGCGCTCTTTCGGTTATCTGCCGCGGCATTCACGTGTATCTCAAGGGGCTTGTTGTCTTCATACCCTCCAGCGCCACCGCCGTTGGCACAATTTCTCACCAATGGGAATTTTGGCCTCTGGTCTTGGTTGGAATCGCAATTCCCTACATTATTTTCGCATTTTACTATATGGGAATTTTGAAAGAGGAAATCAAATTTTCGAAAAACGAGCTTTGATAAAAATTCTCTACAATATTATATTAGCCGCATCGTGCGTTCTAAAAAAGATCGCTGTTGCGGCTATTTTTTTCAAAAAAACTCTTGACAAATAATACTATGTGTAGTATAGTATTATACATAAGGAGGTATTGTATGGATATTCAAATGAAACGCGGCCTTTTGGATATACTCGTGCTTGCGGCAATCAAGGACGAGGATTCTTACGGCTACCAAATTATCAAGGATGTTTCGCCTTTTATTGAAATCTCGGAATCCACACTCTATCCCATTCTGCGCCGTTTGGAAGCTTCGGCCATGCTGACGGTTCGAAATGCGATTCATAACGGAAGACTTCGAAAATATTATCGTATCACACCGATGGGAATGGAACGACTCAAGGAATTCAAGCGAGAATGGCAGGAACTTCTCTCTATCTATCAGTTTGTTACAAAGGAGAAAATTAAAAAATGAAAAAAAGCGAATTTCTGAAAGAACTGCGCACAAGGCTTTCCGATCTCCCTTCTGTCGATATCAAGCGCTCGGTTGATTACTATAGCGAAATGATTGATGATCGCATCGAGGATGGTCTTTCCGAGGAAGCGGCGGTTCAAAAAATCGGAACGCCGGCTGCGGCTGCGGCGCAAATTATGCAAGAGCTGCCGATCACAACGCTTGCACGAGCTCGCATCAACAGCAGAGGCGGACATTCTCCCCTTCTGATCGTTCTTATCATTTTGGGATCGCCTATCTGGATTTCCCTTCTCGCCGCCGGCGCGGCAATCATAATCTCCCTGCTTGCGACTCTTTTTTCCGTTTTTGTCGCATTTTGGGCAGCCGAAATCGCGATTGCGGCAAGTGCCGCAGGCACACTGATCGGCGCACCCATTCTTCTGATCGGACAAGGAAATTTTGCAGGCGCGCTTTTTGCGCTCGGCGCGGCGCTCTTGCTCGGGGGACTTGCGATTCTGTTTTTCTTCCCTGTAGTTTGGATATCAAAAGGAATATTCATACTATTCAAGCTCACATTCCGCTTTATTAAATTCTGTCTGATTCGAAAGGAGGCCATTCAATGAAAAAAATCGTTATTTTAGCTTTGGTTTTATTGCTGATCGGATCTATACTCGGCTTCTGTGCTCTTGCCATCAACGGATTTGATTTCACAACCCTTGGCGGGGGCAATTACACCACAAAAACCGTTGCGATTTCGGAGGATTTTTCCAAGATTTCCGTTAATCTCGATGTTACGGATCTGATAATTCTCCCCTCGGAAAACGAGAGCTGTCACGTTGATTTCAGAGAAAGCGACCAGCGCACGCATGAAGCATTCGTCAAAGACGGAACGCTTTACATCAGACAACAGAAAGAAATCCATTTCACACTCTTCAACTTCGAAAAAGGACCTGAGGCAACGCTTTATTTGCCAAAAACGGAATACAATTCACTTCTCGTGAATATCGATACGGGTGACATATCCGTGGATAAGGCGTTCACCTTTGAAAAAATCGACATTCAAACAGATACCGGTGACATGGAGCTTTATGTCAATTCGGCGAATTCGATCTCGCTTTCCACGGATACAGGCACGGTTGTTATGGAAAACACGCATTCGGCGGCACTTTCCGCATCCACCGAAACCGGTGATATCTACATCAAGAACTGCAATGTTCAAGGCGTTGCAAAGTTCGAAGCCGATTCAGGAGATTTGGAGCTTCGCTCCCTTCGCGCTTCGACTCTGATGATCGAAACAGACACAGGTGATATCGAGCTTGAAGATTGCATAATGACAAATAATATTCAAATCAAAAGTGACACAGGTGACGTAGAACTGCGCCGCGTGGATGCCGCGTTGATCAAGATTGAAACCGACACGGGAGATATTGAAGGTTCTCTTCTTTCCGGAAAAATGTTTACCGCGCATAGCAACACGGGTAACATACGAGTTCCGAGCGATGAAGTTGGCGGCAGCTGTGATATCAACAGCGATACCGGCGATATCAAAATCACCATTGCAAAATAAGAAAAAAGCCTCGGGCTATGAGAATTTTCTCTGCCCGAGGCACTTATATTATTTATATTACGGCGGCCTTTTCGAAAAAGGCGCACATAGCACTTTTCTCTTCGCAGTTCAGACAATGCTTTTCGTGATAGAGGGAAAGAATTTTTTTTGCGGCACTTTCCACACAACAGTTCTCAACGAAAGCATCGAAGAGCGAAAGACGCCCCTTGGAAAGAGATCGGAAGTCCTCACGGTTGTTCTGCAAGCGGCGGCTGATACGGGCGCGATTTTCCTCGTTTCCGTCCCCAAGATCGCGCGATTCAAGTCGATCTTTAATCTCCATTGGATCTGCATAGAGATAAACAGCGAAAACGGACAACGAAGGATGATCGCGACGGATGCTTTCCACGCCGTTAATATCGAGGATCATTAAGGAAATCTTTCCTTCCCCCTCGGCACGCTCCACCTCAGACATTGGCGTTCCGTAATAATTTTCACCGTAGCGTGTGTATTCCAGCATTTTTCCTGCCTGCACGCGAGAGAGAAATTCATCCTCCGAAACGTACAGATATTCATCCGCAAACGTACCGCGCGGATCGCGCGTTGTCAGCGAGCGCGAATAAGAAAAAGGACTATCCTTTGCACCGAGAAGCACCTCGGCGACTGTATTTTTACCAACGCCCGAAGGGCCGACCAAAATCAATATCGGCACTTGCTTCATTTCTTGGGCACCAGCTTCTCCATGCCACCCATATAAGGACGAAGAGCTACGGGAATATTTACGCTACCGTCTGCATTCAGGTTGTTCTCAAGGAAGGCAATCAGCATACGGGGGGGCGCAACCACAGTGTTATTCAGCGTGTGCGCAAGATAGGGCTTGTCCTCGCCCGCCTTTACGCGGATACGAAGTCTTCTCGCCTGCGCATCACCAAGGTTCGAGCAAGAGCCAACCTCGAAATACTTCTTCTGACGGGGAGACCATGCCTCAACGTCAACACTCTTTACCTTCAAATCCGCGAGGTCACCGGAGCAGCACTCCAGCGTTCTTACGGGAATATCCATGGAGCGGAAGAGATCTACGGTATTCTTCCAGAGCTTATCAAACCACATAGGAGATTCCTCGGGCTTGCAAACAACGATCATTTCCTGCTTTTCGAACTGATGGATACGGTAAACGCCGCGCTCCTCAAGTCCGTGTGCGCCCTTCTCCTTACGGAAGCAGGGAGAATACGAGGTCAGAGTGTACGGAAGCTCTGCCTCGGGAACGATCTGATCGATAAACTTACCGATCATAGAGTGCTCACTCGTTCCGATCAGATAGAGATCCTCACCCTCGATCTTATACATCATCGCATCCATCTCCGCGAAGGACATAACACCGGTTACAACGTTAGAGCGGATCATGAAGGGGGGAACGCAATAGGTGAAGCCGCGATCGATCATGAAATCTCTTGCATAAGAGATAACGGCAGAATGCAGGCGCGCGATATCGCCCATCAAATAATAGAAGCCATTGCCCGCAACGCGACGCGCGGACTCAAAATCGATGCCGCAGAAGCGCTCCATGATCTCGGTGTGGTAAGGAATATCAAAATCGGGAACGAGGGGCTCGCCAAACTTCTCAACCTCTACGTTTTCGCTATCATCCTTACCGATCGGAACAGAGGGATCGATGATGTTCGGGATGGTCATCATGATGGTTTTCACGCGCTCTTCAAGCTCGGCCTCTTTAGTCTCACAAGCGGCAAGCTCAGCGGCCTGCTGCGCAACCTCTTTCTTAACAGCCTCGGCCTCTTCAAGCTTCTTTTGTCCCATCAATGCACCGATGGACTTGGAAAGTTTATTGCGGTTGGCACGAAGATCGTCTGCACGCTTTTTGTTCAGGCGCAACTCCTCGTCCAATGCAATCACTTCATCTACAAGAGGAAGCTTGTCATCCTGGAACTTATTGCGAATGTTCTGCTTTACCACCTCGGGATTCTCACGCAGAAAACGAATGTCAATCATAATATATCTCCTTAAAATTGTTTTAACAAAATAAAAAAAGTCTCTCCATCCACCAATGGGACGAAGAAACTCCGCGATACCACCCAAATTATAAGGACAAAAAATCCCTATCTCTCGTATGACCGATAAGGGGGCCTCCCTCGGCTTTCACCGAATGCTCCGAAAGCGGAACCGCAAGATCTGCCAACCGCTCGCACCAACCGCGGCCTCTCTGATGACAAAGAGCTTGCTTCTTCTTTCATCTACGCATATATATTATAAACGAATTCAAGAAAAAAAGCAAGAGCTTTTTGGATTTTTCTTTCAAAAAAACACATATCACAAATCTATTATATCATACATTTCAGCAATTGTAAAGTGATTTTTGTACAAAATGCACATTTTCTCTGTTTTACACAAAAGAAATATATGATTTTCTTACACATTGCGAATTGCAATACGGTAAAAAATATGATAAAATATAATCACAAAGGAGGACAGACCAATGTACTAAAAATTAAAAAAACCTCAGAAAGACTTCGCAAGAAACGGAAGAATCGGCCGAGAGGAGATAGTTCGGCATAAAAATTTCGCCACGAATGATAAAGAAGATTGGATAAGAAAACACGGCGGTGATACGCAGAAAGATAGATGCGGACGGCGAGGAGAATCTGCGCCGAGATCCGCGACCGAAAACGGCGAAATTCATCCTGCGAATGTACTGAGGAAATGCGCCCGCAATCCGAGATACGCGTTGGAAAAACGAACGGTTTTCTTGTTAAAGAAATAAAACATGATAGTGAGACGTTTGAGCAAGCGAACAAGGTGATAATGTGGGTAGAAAAACGAAAGTGAGGATTAAGAAAGATGTTAGATACTAAGATAGAACAGAAGTAACCCTTGATCGGTTCACAGTCGCAAAGGCATGCGGCTCGGTCAAGGGTTACTTCGCATTTTATTGATATTTAAAAACTCCCGAAGGGGAGCTTTTTTTATTTTTTAAGAAGGGCCTTTCGCGTTTCCTTGATTTTTTCAAGCGCACAGCGAGGATCGGTTTCGTTCAGCACGGCACTCTCCATCGGGCAAAATCCCGTATCTTCACGATTGCGAATACGAGGCACACAGGAATCGTACGCAACGAAGATTCCGTTTTCTTTTAGGAGGCCAAGCGCCCCTTCACTCACGGTAATGGCGAAAACAAAGCGAATTCCAAGAAGAATATAGAGAAATGCAGCTGCCTTTCCAACCACCTTATCCACAGCGCGAAAAGCGGAAAGATCACGCCCCTCTTCAAGAAAGGCCAGCAATGGCGCAACGCCGCGCGCCTTGGAAGTGAGCAACGAATTTCCATCGTCAAGAACAAGGGTATAGCCCCCCGATTCAAGATGTGATTTTGCACGAGAAAAATCCATAGCTTAATCCTCGAGCTTTGCCGCAAAGGCTTCCATTACCGAGGAAATCTCGATCTTCTGCGGGCACTTTTGCTCGCAAGCGCCGCAACCGATGCAATCTGCCGGATGCTTTCCGTCCGGAAGGGATATCGTCGATGCCTTCACAGAAGATGCGCCGGGCATGAGTACCGCATCGTTATAGATGCGCAAAAGCTTCGGGATCGGCAGCCCCCGCGGGCACTCCGGCACGCAGTATTTGCAATTCGTGCAGGTCAAGGTTTTCTTATCAATCAGTTGTTTTGCGATCGCGTGAAGCATATTCTCTTCCTCGGAGGAAAGCCGACGAAGCTCGGCAAAGGTTTTCAAATTATCCTCCACCTGTGCAAGATCCGACATACCGGAAAGCACCAT
>JAZQWS010000080.1:0-12694 GCA_045632465.1 Eubacteriales bacterium | reverse complement strand
TAAATCGAATAATCAATAATAATATGTCCCTGGTCGTCTACGGAATCGATCTGCTTCAGGCCGCCGTAGCGCGAACCCATACCTGCCGCCATGATCACAAGCTCGGGATTTTTCATAATAGCATTCTCCTTGGTGAAAGTTTTCTTTTCTTGTATTCTATCACATCTTTATATTAAATGCAAGGCTTCGGCGACAAAAAACACTATTTTTAAAATAAATTATTTGAATTTACAAAAAAAAATTGTAAACATTTCCCAAGTGTCTTGCAAAAGGGCGGAGAATGGTGTATAATAAAATGAAAACATACGAAAGGATTCATTACTATGCTGAATTTCAATCTTTTGCTGGAAAGCACGACCGGCGGAAACGGCGGCGGCGCTTGGGGCACGATCCTCATGGTTGGTCTGCTCTTCGTTTTCCTGTATTTCTTCATGATCCGTCCCCAGAAGAAGCAGGAGAAAAAGGATGCCGATATGAGAAACTCTCTCTCCGTTGGCGATGAGGTTACCACCATCGGCGGCATCATCGGCAAGGTTATTTCCATTAAGGACGAGACCTTCGTTCTGGAAACCACCAGAGAAAAGACCCAGATCCGCTTCCTCAAGGGCGCTGTTCGCTCCATTGACGTGAAGGTGGCTGAGGTTGCGGCTGCAATCGCAGAAAACAAGGAAGCAGAAGCTGCCGGCGAAAAGGAAGAGAAGTAATTCTTTTTCCGTCATAGTTCAAAAGATCCGCGCATACCCTTTATCATGAGGGCGGGCGCGGATCTTTTTTTGCCCAAAATTCAAGCCGCCACGAAAGGATGAAGCCTTTTATGAAGCACACGAAACACGGAAAACGTTTTACCTCACCTGCAAGCATGGTTTTGCTCGGCGGCGGCATTTGCATTTTTTCATTTCTTGCCGTGATGCTCCTTTCCTCCATGCTGATCCTGGCAACGAAAAACCCTTTAGCAAACAGCGATATTTATTCCCCGATTGCCTTTGCGCTTGCCGGCATCGTTTCGGGATTTCTTTTGCGAAAATGCGGGGGCGATGGCAAAATCCTGCTTTTCTGCCCGCCGCTTTTCATTCTCTTAGGGCTCTTGATCGGGCTTTTTCTCAGCGGCGGAAAAATTTCGCCCTCCGCGCTTCTTTCGCAGGGGATCTATCTCGGCGCGTCCTACCTTGCTTTCTATCTTGCGAGAAAGAAAAACACGAGACAAAAGCGCAGGCACTGATGCTCAGCCTTTCCCGATGATTTTTCATAAGCATTGCTTTTTCATCATTTTATGGTACAACATTATAAAATAAGAAAAATACGCTTTGCAAGAAGGTTTTCATCAACTGTACGTGACCGATCATGAAAGCGGAAAGCCGATCCGCGTTTTCCGAAATAAAACGCTCTTTGATGAAACGGCCGTGACGGTAAAAAATTCGTCAATATGACCAAAAAGCGCTGTTCGATTGCACAAAAACAATCGGCGGCGCTTGACTTTTTTTCGCGGTATGGTACAATGGAAATTGATATAAATTTTCCTATGTTTTTCAAGGATAAAAGGAGTTTTTACAATGGAAAAGCAGTTTGTTACCTACGAGGAATTCGGTGCGGTCGGCGACGGAAAGACCTGCGATATTGAGGCAATTGCCAAGGCGCACGAATATGCCAATGCAAACGGTTTACCCGTGAAGGCGAAGGACGATGCAACCTACTACATCAGCGGTAAGCTCTGCCCTGTTACCGTGAAGACCTCCACCGATTTCGGCAAGGCGCATTTTATCATTGACGACCGCGCTTGCGAAAATCACACCAAGCATATTTTCTACGTGGAAAGCGATTTCCAATACGAGCCCATTCAGATCGACAAGATCGACAAGGGACAGAAGAAAATCGATATTCCGCACGAGGGCAATATTTTCGTTCGCGTGAAAAACGAGAACAAGCGCGTTTACATCCGTTACGGCGCGAATCAGAACAACGGCGCGGCGCTGCTCGATTATTTCACCGTTGACAAGGACGGCAACATCGGCACGCTGATGGCATGGCAATTCGACGAGGTGACCGAGGCGATGGCAAAATCGACGGATGAAGCGCCTATCGTCATTGAGGGCGGCGTTTTCACCACCATTGCAAATCTCGATCCCTTTGAAAAGCGCAGATATCATTACCGCGCCTTCAACTGCAATCGCTCGCACGTGCATTTTCTGAATATGACGCATCTGATCACCGGAGAGCCCGAGCCCTCGGAGCATTACAGCTCCCCCTACGCAGGCTTCCTTTGCATCTCCGATTGCTATAACGTGACGGTTGAAAACGTTGTTTTCACGCCGCACAGAACCTATCATTTTACGATGGCAAACGGCGTTGTCAACGCGATCGGAACTTATGAGATGAACGGCGGCGGCGCGATCGGAATGAAGCTGATCGGTCTTTCCCAGACGATCGACATCCAGGACAGCCGCTATTGGGGACTCATGGGAACGAACTTCTGCAAGGATATGCTCCTGAAGGATTGCAAGATCTCCCGCTTTGATGCGCACTGCGGCGTTCATAACGTGACGATGCAGGGCTGCGAATTCGGTCACGTTACGATGGAGGTTATCGGCTTCGGCAACTTCCTTTACGAAAACGGAACCAACCACGGCCAGAGATTCTTCCTTCTTCGCGGCGATTACGGCTCCTTCTTCAAGGGCGACGTTACCATCCGCAACGCCGTTTGGGATGCGGTTCCCAACAGCACCAGCGGAAAGGCATTTTTCTTCAACGCATCCAACAACGGAACGCACGATTTCGGCTACACCTGCGAGATGCCGAAGCACATTCTGCTCGAAAACGTTCTCATTGACGACAGCCGCATGGGCGAAGGACAGGAAGCCTATCTCTTCAACTCCTATTGCAAGGATCTCGAGGGAGAAAAGCCCTTCCCCTACATTCTTCCCGAAACGATCACGCTCAAAAACGTGCGCACCAAGAGCGGAAAGCCCCTTCAGATTTTCCAGGACGAGCGCTACTACAAGGGTGTGAAGGTAGTTATCGAGGATTAACTTTATATGATCGCAAGAAAAAACGCCGTTTTTATAAAAGCGGCGTTTTTTTGCGTTTTGGTGTTGACTTTTCCTCTGCTTTTTGGTATAATGTATAGCGTTAGTTTTTGTTCTCTTTTTTGACCACAGATTTGACCACTTACGGAAAACGACCTAAAAATCGAATATTGTTCACACTTCGGGGTGTGGCGCAGTTGGTAGCGCGCGTGCTTTGGGAGCACGATGCCGCAGGTTCAAGTCCTGTCACTCCGACCAAAAATCGCGGTTTAAACCGCAAAAAAGCCGCAAAGCAATCACACTTTGCGGCTTTTTAAATATATAAGGATGTTAAAATGAAAAATATTACTCACAATTTACTTCCCAAGCAAAAGCAACGAAAACAAGGTCTATCTGTTAGCATAAATTTATATGACTATGCTGCAGAACTTTATGATGAATTGGAGCGCATTGGAATAATAAATCGCGTTAAATCAATCTCACATCTGGGCTTAATTAATGTACCAAAGGGATTGCGAAAAACTCGTTATGATTCATGAAGTGGAATTTATGTTGGAGTAATTGGTTAACGATATTGCTGGTATCCTTATTAAATAAACGAGGTTCTTTTATGGATTTATCTACATACTATCAAGAATATGAATCAACATACCATGCGGGAAATTTTATGATAATTTTTGCGTTATTTGTAACGATCTTTATGTGCGTTAGAAGGTATCGTGATACAAAATGTCGCTGGAAAAGAATTCTGTTCTATTTGGGATATCTTTTGATGTTTTTGATAATTCTTGATGTTTATATAAACGGTGCGTGTTTGTGTAAAAAGGATATTGACAACCAAACAATATACGGTTACGAAGGGGACTTTGAAATTCTCGAAGTCGATGATAGATTATATAAAAAAGCATTGTTTGTGATAAATGGAGAAGAGCATCGGCTTGAATATTTCGAGGATGATGAATATGATATTGATATAATAAAACCCGGAAAATACAATGGTAAAATTGTCTATGCGATATATGGAAATGAAGTTTTATATATAGAAATATATGAGGCAGAAGAGTAATTATAGTGATCTTCCTTTTCGAGTTGTAATATATTTGTAATATTTTAGATAAATATCAAAAAATCGGGGCTGTCTTAAATGCAAATGCTAGAGTGTTTGAGGCAGCTCTTTTTCTATACTTTGAACAAAAGGCAACAGATAAAGAAGAAGACTCAAAATGAGGCAAAAATGAGTACGATGATATCCAAAATATCAGTAGTTTCCAAAAAATCCGTTTGAGTGTTGTACTTAAACGGATTTCCTTTATTTATGTTTTCTTTTCGAAGTCAACGGTCATGCCCTCCGGGAATCATTTGGGGAAGGTTGTTTTATTTTAGCGCACGCGTTTTGCCGCGGCGGTCGGATCTCGGATGCTTGCGGCACGCTATTCCGTCGCTTCGCTCCTTACACTCGACCGTTTTCTCCCCATAAAAAAAGCTTATTCCCTTTTCTGCGAGGGGAATAAGCTTTTTTCTTCAGGCTTTATCGGTTTTGATGTTTTTTGCCTTTTGGATACCTTTGGTGCAGAGCTCAAGGCTATCGCTGATGATGGCGAGGCTACGGTAAAACTCCGCTCTTTGCGCTTCGGTCAGATCAATGCAGATATCGTCCAGGACGCAATTGATTTTATCCGTGATTTTTTGCCCGATAGCCATGCCCTTTTCGCTTAAAACGAGAGCACTTTTATATCTTTTGGCATGCTGTGTTTCGCAAACGATGTATCCGTTTTCTTCCAGGAAATCAAGCGCGCGGGAGATCGTTGCCTTATCCTCTTCGCAGCACTCGCAAAGCTCGGTTGCCGTCAGCGATTTCTCTGCGTAAAGATAATAGAGGCAGGTGACGTGCACACTGCGAAGGCCGTATTCCGCCATCTCTTGATTTTTGATTTTTTTAATGTTCCTGCTGATTTTCGCAATCAGCACCGTAAACGTTTTGAAACGCTCTTTCATTGGTTTCTCCTTTAAAAGTCAAAAACTATCAGTCAATTGTCATGTCAATTTTAAAGCGCATGATTTTGCGGAGCGTGTTCTTCGGGAAATCCTCCTCACGCACCTTCAGGATCATGATCTTCTTATAGGGAACGGCGGTTTTGTTATAATCTGCAACGAAAGAATCAAGATACGCCTTAACATCCGTGATGCCGTTCTTTTCAATATATTCCTTATCCGGGAAGATCTCGGCAACGATCGCATTGTGCTCATGGCCGCGGCGGCTCTTTCCCTCGTATACAACGATATCCTGCACGCCGGGAACGGAGATAAGCTCGTTTTCGATCTCCTCCGGATATACGTTCTTTCCGTTGGAGAGAATGATGAGGTTTTTCTTTCTTCCCGTGATGAAGAGAACGCCGTCCTTTCTAAGCTTTCCGTAGTCACCCGTTTTGAAATATCCATCCTCAGTGAAGGCTTCCTTCGTGGCTTCCTCATTTTTATAATAGCCAAGCATAACGTTCAAGCCCTTCACACAGATCTCGCCCTCGCCTGCCTCATTCGGCTCAAGGATCTTGACCTCGTTTACATCCAGAACGTGACCAACGCTTCCCTTCACAACGTGGAGCGTTCTATTGCCCGCAACGATGGGGGCGCACTCGGTGATGCCGTATCCGTTAATGGTCGCGATGCCGATGCCCTCAAAGAAGGCAACGATCTCCTGATTGATCGGCGCACCGCCGGTTACGATCATTTTGATCTCGCCGCCAAAGGCATCGCGGATCTTGGCAAAGAGCTTTTTGCGGATATCCACGAGGCCGAAGGTTGCTTTTCTCAATGCGTTGCTGACCTTCATCATCACGCTGACGATTCTTTCCTTGCCCTGCTTTTTCAGGTTGGCCTTGATCTTGCGATAGAAGGTTTCAAGATAGAGCGGCACGAGAATCAAATGCCCGGGCTTCTCTCCCTGCAGCTCCTTGAGAACGTACTTGATTCCGTCGGAGATATAAACCTCCGTTCCGATCATCACGTGCGCAAGGATCATAACGGTGGAGCAATAGGTATGATGCGGCGGGAGAACCGAAACGGTTTTCTCGCCAAAGTCGATATACGGAATGATGCCCGCCATATCGCGGATGAGCGCATCGGTGCAAAGCATAACGCCCTTGCCCTTACCCGTGGTTCCCGAGGTGTACACCAAAAGGGAGAGCTTTCTGCTATCAAACGAAACCTCGAAATAAGGCTTTTCATTCTCGGCAAATTTCGCGCGGCCCGATTCCAGCATGGCACAAACGCTTCCCTCTCCTTCCGCGCCCATCAACACGGGGGGAGCTTCCATGGCGCAGGCGGAAAAGATCTCTCCGCTCTTTTCCTCGATCTCCTTATCAATAAAGAGATACGCGGCATCCGCGCTCTTTGCGGTGTCGGCAAGATCGGCCGCACCCCAATCCTTATCCATCGGAACGAAAACCGAGCCGATGATCATCGTGGCATAATAGAGGAGGCAGAAATCATAAGACATTTTTCCAATCGCGGCTACATGCTTCCCCTGCATACCGCGCGAGAGCATCTCGGTTGCCAAGGCTCTGACGTCATCACGAAAATCGATATAATTAACGGAAACCTTCTCCTTATCGGTAGGCTTTAAGCGATAGGAAAAGGCAATTTTCTCACCATAGGTCTCTGCGGCGTATTCCACGACGCTTCGAACGCTATCAAACAATTTCTTGGGATGAATCTGATGCTTATCCATATAAAACTCCTTGCTTTTTCAGCTTTTGGCACTTCAAGACTTGTTGAAATATCAACAAGCGCTTTCTATTATAGCACAAACTTGTTGAAATGTCAACAAGTTTTTTAGGAGCTTTTTCTTTTTATATTTGGAAGAGTGAAAAAGCCGATGAGATTTTTCTTTCTCGTCGGCTTTTATAATCAACTTTCGAACGTATAAACGGTTTCCACTTTTGCGCCGGCGGTTTTATAGGAGATCGCAATTTCAGACAATGCGCTCTCGGAATACATAGCGCTGATCTTCAGATCGCTCACATTTACGGTTGCTCCGTAAAACGCAGAGGGAGAAACAACGTCTGCACTAAAGGACTTTTCGCCTTCCACAACGTTTTTGAAGTTCTCCTCCGAAAAATGGAAGCTTCCCTTCAATTCATCATAAGAAGGAAGGCTGATGCCTGCGCCGTCCAACGAAACGACCTTGCCGTTTTCAATTTCTGCAGAGCCCGTTACGGTCGTTTTATAATCCGCAGGAAGCGCGGAGGTGCTTTCGCTCGCGGAAAGCTCATTCAGCTGCTCCACGCTATACGCCACACGATCCTGCTTCAAGGTGTAGCTTGCGCTCAGCTCTGCGAAGCTCGTTTTCGTTACGACGTCGATCTTAACAACGGAATAATCCTTGTTTGCCAGAATCTGCAGCACCTCGTACACGGACGGACCGGTGCTCGGCTTTTCTCCGGGCACAGAGCATGCGGAAAGGAGCATCAGGAGTATGGATAACGCAAGAAGCAACGATACTATTTTTTTCATTTTCTACTCCTCCTTATCAAATCCGGAATTTCTTTTTGAGCAAGAACCAAAGCGCCGAAAGGAAAACAAAGCTTGCAGAGATCGGAAGGAATGCGATCTCGGTTGCATTTTTCAACTCCTCGTTGGTCTTGTTCGCCTTCACATTGTAAGCTTCGATGGCCTCGCTCAAGGCAAGGAATGCATCCTCGGCCGCTTCTTTTTCTTCTTCGGTTAACTTTTCATACAGTTGCAATGCCGCATACAGCGCACGGTACGTCGCTTCTGCATTCTGTGCATCCGAAAGATTCTCTACCGCATCCAAAAACGCCTGCAAATATGCGCCGGGCTCGTCCGGATCGGTGGGCTCGTCCGGATCGGTGGGCTCATCCGGATCGGTGGGCTCGTCCGGATCGGTGGGCTCGTCCGGATCAGCGGGCTCGTTGGGATCAGCGGGCTCGTCCGGATCGGTGGGCTCGTCCGGATCGGCGGGCGGGTTGGGATCAACGGGAGGATTCGGATCTACAGGAGGATTCGGATCTACGGGAGGATTCGGATCCACAGGATCGCTTGCGGACTCGCAATCAATCGCGATGCTATATGCGCGAACCTGGGTGGAGAGCGTGGTATACGTCAAGGAATTCACGGGGGAATCGAAAACGATCGTGATGATTCCATCGTTATTCGTTGCCGTTGCACCCTGCGGCACATTCAGCCATCCGCTCACGTACCTTTCATCCAACCCCCGACAGTCGATTTCGATCCGAGTGATGCCGGAATAGGCGATCTTCAGGCTTGAGCTCTTATAGAAGCGGGCGGGATTTTTATAATCCGCAACGTTTGAGGCAGAGCTTGCCTTATCATTGGTCACCGTGATACCGTTTTGCTCCCAAACCTGCTGAGAGGTTGTGAACACGGTGCGGTTTGCCACATCCGCAAAGGAGATCGTTACCCGGTTTTCAGAGGGCTGTGCCGCGCCGCAAACGGTGCAGATCGAATCCTGATACTTATGCCCGCTTGCCGCAACCGTATTGCCCTTATAGCTATGCGCACAAAGCGTGCAGGTGTAGGTTGTAAAACCTCCCTTCACGCAGGTGGGCGCGGTTACAACAGAGGTGTAGTTGTGCGCACAAGAATCGTCAGGCGATTCGTTTCCCTCGCCACACGTATACATGCGCGCGATGTAATCGGTATCCTTTTGCATGGAGGAGCGAAGAACGCCCATAGTTACGTGCGTTCCGTAGGTTCCGATGTAGCAGGTCTCATTTTCCACGGTCGTTTTCAATGCGTGCAGGCTCGTATCCCAAGTGTACACAGAGCTTGCGGTGCTTCCGAAGGTGAAATTATAATGCGTTCCGGTATAAACGAGGTTGATATACTGCTTTTGGTTACTGCTGTTTATGAAATAGAGATAATAGCCGCCGTTTGCGTTTTCCACGTACACGTCAACGCCATTCTCATAAGCGGTGTCGGTTGCGCCGTAATATTCGCTCATTTGGCCTTTAAAATAATACTCTGCGCTCTTATTTGTCGAATAAAGTCCGAGCTTATAAGCTGTTCCGACCGAGATCTGCGTGACATAAACAGGCTCTACCGGCTTTGCCGCGCCGCATACGGTGCAAACGTCTGCTACGTAATTGTGACCGCTTGCGATCACCTTGTTTGCGGTGTAGCTATAACCGCAGAGCGTGCAGGTATAGGTAGTATAGCCGTCTTTCGTGCAGGTGGCGCCGGTGACAACGCCTGCGCCGTAGCTATGCTCACATCCCGAGGCGGTGCCGCCCGATGGCGTGGACATATTGGCGGGAATATCCTCTCCGAAAAGGAGGAAGGCAAGCTCGGGGTAGTCTACGAAAACGTTACGCGTGCCCGTGATGGATTCAACCGAATCGTTTCGACCAAGCTCCCAGGTATCCACGGGATCCTCCTCCATCCAGGAAAGAAGAACGTCTAAGCTTTCCATAACGCCGCGCGTTCCCCAGGTGGCATACTCGCCGTTACCGTTTACGTTGCCCCAACGAACGTAAACATAGAGGAAAACACGTGCTACGTCACCGCGAAGATCATAGCTTCCGTCCGACTCGCTATTGGGGTTATAATAACCGCTGCTCTCGCCGTATGCCTTGTTTCCTCGCGAGAAGTTTTCACTCGATGCGGTGGGACGGAGCATCATGATATCGTTTTCGTCCTTGCCGCCCAGTCCCTTGCTGTTCGGCCAGACATGCTCGCGGTTCCATGTGGAGCCGCTATCCCATGAAGGACCGATCCACACGCCGGAATAGAAGGAGGAGATTTTTCCGCCATTCGATCCGTTGGCTACGCTATCGGTGTACTTATAAAGTGACCGGGTGGCATCATAGCTCGTTTGATACGTATGCGCATCTGCCATCAGCTTCTGCAGGGCCTTATAGAGGGCACTCGAGGGAGCATTATCCTTTCCCGTTCCACCTGCATAAGAGGACAACGCCGCATAGGTATGATTGCCGCTGTAAAAGGCAAGGGCATTCGGGGAGAGGAAGGTTGCCGCTTCGCCGCGCGTTCCCCAGTTGTAAATATAGTTGCCGTCATATTTATAGGTGACGGCGGTGGCGGCGCTTGCTTCGATCGTGAGGGCGGGCAGATATGCCACGCACATGAAAAGCACCATCAAAAACGCAAAGCCGCGTTTCATTTTTTGCATCATGATTTTTCTCCTTTTTGGGATATATTTCATTCTTTACTATTTTAGCACACCGATGCGACAAAAAGCAAGGGGATTACGCAAAAAGAATAAATATATCTTTTAAAAATATGTACAAACCGTAAACTTTACAAAAAGTGCATGCTTAAAAAAAATATAGATTGCCATTTCCGAAAAAATATGCTATAATTCTTTATTATTCCCTTTATTTTATTATATTTTTAGGAAATAGGAAAATGATTTGGTCTAAAGAAGAAACATTACCTCGCAAGGAACTTGAGGCGCTTCAACTTGCGCGCCTGCAAGAAACCGTTCAAAGAGTTTGGGACAAGGTTCCCTACTACCGCAAGAAGATGGAGGATGCAGGCGTTTGCCCTGCGGACATCAAAACACTTGCGGATCTCGCAAAGCTCCCCTTCGTTACGAAGCAGGATATGCGCGACACCTATCCCTTCGGCCTTTTCGCCGTTGAAAAAAACGATCTTGTTCGTATTCACGCATCCAGCGGAACGACGGGAAAGCCCACCGTTGTCGGCTACACGCAGGGCGATCTTGAAACCTGGACCGAGTGCGTTGCACGTATTGCCTGCATGGGCGGTGCAAGCGCCACGGACGTTGCACAGATCTGCTTTGGCTACGGTATGTTTACCGGCGCGCTCGGCCTGCATTACGGACTTGAGCATATCGGAGCAACCATCGTTCCCTCCTCTACGGGAAACTCCGAAAAGCAGATTATGTATATGAAAGATTTCGAGACCTCGCTGATCGTTGCAACTCCCTCTTATGCGCTCCGCCTTGCCGAGGTGGCAAGAGAAATGGGCGTTGATCCCGAGAAGGATCTGAAGGTGAAGATCGCGCTCGTTGGAAGCGAGCTTCTGACCGATGCGATGCGCGAGGAAATGCATAAATTCTGGGGCAAGGATCTTCTGATCACCACCAACTACGGCATGAGCGAGCTGATGGGCCCCGGCGTTTCCGGCGAATGCCTTGCGCACTGCGGACTTCACATCAACGAGGATATTTTCCTTCCCGAGATCATCGATCCCCGGACGGGCGAGGTGCTTCCCGCAGGCGAGCAGGGTGAGCTTGTTATCACCTGCATCAAGAAGGAGGGCATTCCCCTTATCCGCTACCGCACCAAGGATATTACCCGCCTCTTCTACGAGCCCTGCGAATGCGGAAGAACCTTCTGCCGCATGGAAAACCTTTGCGGTAGAAGCGACGATATGCTTAAGATCCGCGGCGTTAACGTATTCCCCAGCCAGATCGAAGAGGTTATCCTCAGCGTTGCCGACCTCGGCCCGCACTACGAGATCGTGCTGGAAAGAGAGGGATATCTGGATAAGATGACCGTTCGCGTTGAGCTCGCGCAGGTAACCGACTCCTTTGCCGTTCTTGAAAAAATCACGGGCGAGGTGCGCCACAAGCTCCAGGTGATTCTCGGGCTTGACGCTAAGGTTCAGCTCGTTTCTCCCAACACGCTCCAGCGCTTTGAGGGCAAGGCCAAGCGCGTGAAGGATCTTCGAAACGTTGCAAAATAATCCGATCGCTACATAAATCAGTACTACGAATTTTTATGCCGCCGCTTCGGTGGCAGAATGGAGAACCATATGGAAAAGAAACAAATCATGCTCGGCAACGAGGCGATTGCCCGCGGCGCATACGAGGCAGGCGTTAAGCTTTCCAGCGCATATCCCGGCACGCCCAGCACCGAGATCAGCGAATATCTCGCAAAATACGAAGAGGTTTACACCGAGTGGGCACCGAACGAGAAGGTTGCCGCAGAGGTGGCGATCGGCGCATCCATCAGCGGCGTTCGCTCGATGGCCTGCATGAAGCACGTTGGTCTCAACGTTGCAAGCGACCCGCTTTACACCTTCGCTTACACCGGCGTTGGCGGCGGCTCCGTTTTCGTTGTGGCAGATGACCCCGGCCTTGCCAGCTCGCAGAACGAGCAGGACACACGCATGATCGCGCGCTCCGCGCACGTTCCCGTTCTTGAGCCCTCCGATAGCGGCGAGGCAAAGGAATTCATGAAGCTCGCTTATAAGCTCAGCGAGGAATACGACACTCCCGTGATCCTTCGCACCACCACCAAGCTTGCGCATTCTCAGAGCACCGTTACGCTCGGCGAGCGCGAGGAGGTTTTAGATAAAGAATACACGCGCGATGCTTCCAAGTACGTTATGATGCCCGCATCCGCGATCGGCCGCCACAAGGTGGTTGAAGCAAGAGAGATCCGCATGGCAGAGGATGCCGCCAATCTTTCCGTTAACAAGATGGAGATCCTTGACACCGAGATCGGCTTCATCACCTGCGGTATCGCATACCAGTACGTGAAGGAGGCTTGCCCGACGGCGAGCGTTCTTAAGTTCGGTCTTGTAAACCCCATTTCCAAGAAGCTCGTTGAAGATTTCTGCAAAAAGGTTAAGACCGTTTATGTATTCGAAGAGCTTGAGCCTGTGATGGAAGAGCAGATCCGCGCATGGGGATTTGAGGTTAAAGG
>JAZQWS010000079.1:0-2732 GCA_045632465.1 Eubacteriales bacterium | reverse complement strand
CCGTGCAATCCGCGTCGTCGCCGCAGTTGATGGCGGTGATCAGTGCCTTCTTAAAATCTCCCTCGCCCCAGAGCAGGCCGATCGCGGCGTAAGAAACGTTGGAGGGGGCTTCAAACCAGCCGTTTCCGATATCTGCGTTTCTCTGCTGAACGGCGTTTCTGGCATCAATGGGGTTCATGCCCTTATCGTAGCATTCCAGAACGAAGCGGATGCTGTCCGCCATACGGGATTCTGCGGGAATCGCCTCCACGGCAAGCTCGATGCAGGTGCGGATGTCAGGCATAGCAAAGGCGGCGGATTGCATTGCCGCAACAAAGGCGGCCGCCATCGTTCCCTCGCCCGTGCCATGGTCAACCTTGGCATCTTCAATTGCGTATTTCGCCGCAATATCGGGGCATCCGGGAGCAAGGCAGGCCCAGATCTCGGTTCTGATCCAAGCACCGTTCGATTCCTTCCAGGAGCTGTCATATTCGCCCGAAAGCGGAGGCAGAAGACCTCTGCGCATATTGCTCTTGCTGAGGCCGTATTCATTCCAGTTGGGAACGATCAGATCCATCCAGTATGCGCCGAGCACGTCGGCGTTGAGCTCTGTGATGCCGCGGGTTTCAACGGCGTGCAGCCAAACGAGCTGAAGATCCAGATCGTCGTTGGGCAGGGGCTTTCCGGGCGGGGTGGAGAAGCCTTGAATGTCAAAGGTCTCGCGCGAGCCCTCGTAAGGGCCGCCCATTGTGCCGCCGATGTTCTTGCCGATCCAGCAGGCCTTCACTCTATCTTTATAGTCATTAAAGTTCAGTTTCACTTTTGTGTTTTCCATAAGCTTTTGCTTCCTTTCGCATAAAAAATCTGTATCCGATATATTAATCATACCGAATACAGAGAAAAAATAAAATATTCTTTTTTTACGTATTTTTCATGAAATTTTACCTTGTGCGCCGATATTCCCCCGGTGTTGTGCCGAGATAACGGGAAAATGCATGGTAGAGACTGTTTTTGTCCGGGAATCCAACGCATTCCCCGATCTCTTCAACCGAAAGCACGCTTTCCGAAAGGAGCATTATGGCATGAGAAAGACGTTTCCTGGTGATGTATTCGGTCAGCGAAACGCCAAATTTCTCCTTAAAAATACGGGAAAAATAGGATGGATTATAAAAGCATTTTTCCGCAAGAGCCGCAAGCGTCAGGCGCGAATCAAGATTTTGATCGATATATTCCGAAAGGCTTTGCCAAATGCCGTCCATCTCACTTTTTCCGATGCCAAGCTCGGTTTTGCGAAGCATCTTGATGATCAGATTTGTCAAAAGATTTCCAAGAACGGTTTCCCAAGAGGTTTGCTTTTTTTCGTATTCCTCCAGCATGGAAAAAATCAGCGTTTCGATTTCGTCTCGCTCCTTGCCAAAGAAACGAACGCACCCGGAGTCCTGCGCGGAGCGCATTTCGTTGAAGGCGGAGAGGGAGAGCACGGAAAAAGCATTCTGTGTTGTGATCACCGCATCTGCCATTAACTCCGGAGAAAAAAGAATGTTCACGTAAGTATAAGTGTTTTCCGAAGAAAAAGCATGGGTGCATCCGTAGTTCATGAAAAGCATATCGCCGCGAGCGGTGTTGTAGCGGCATCCGTCAATTTCATGCACCATCTCGCCCGAAAGCACGTAAACAATCTCAATAAATTCATGTGTATGAACACTGACGTCCGAAACGGCAGAAGTGCTGCCACAGCGAAAAATATGCAGATTTTTATTGCTTTTCATGAATTCCTCGGTTGTGTATTTTCGCATGCTGTGTCAGCCTTTCTTTTTTTGTTCAGTATAGCATAAAAGGGGCACGGTTGTCAATTCCGCGCCCCAAAATTTTATTTTGCATCAAAAAAACGAACCGTGTCTGTATCCGCTTCAATCCTTTCGCCGAAGAGATAGGCTTCGATGCCCTCGTCTGCCTTGGCCGTCAGCTTGATCTTTTCGCCCTGTCTTTCCCAGCGAACCGAAATGCGGCCGCGCACGGTATCGCAATGCCCCTCGGCGAAATCGAGATCCGCAAAGAAGAAGGGCGTGATATCCGCCTTCTCAAATCCCGGCGCATCGAGGCGCGGCGCAATGCCGAGCACGGTCTTGATCATCCAGGACATGAAGTCGGAATACATATGGTGGTTTTTCGAGGTGGTTCCGTCCCAATATTCATAGAGCGTGGTGGCGCCGTCCTCCACCCATGCGCGGTAGGAGGGGAAGCCCTTGGCGTTCAGAATTTTGTAGGCGTATTCCGAAAGCCCCGCCTTGTTCAGCGCAATGTAAAGATAGCGGAGGCCAACCATGCCGCACTCGTGATGGAAATCCTTTTCCTCCACAAGGCGTGCAAGCTGCTTTGCAAGCGGCCCTATATCGTCGTAAAGATCAAAATAGATCATCATCGCCGCGGCGGTCTGCTTGTCGATTTTGCATTCGCCGTTTGCATCAATATACCGCGCCTTTGCTTCGGCTGTCTCTTTTGCAAAGGCCGCCTTCAGCGCCGAGGTGTCCTCTCCGGCGCGCTCTGCGGAAAGCAGCGTAATGCCGAGGCATTTGATGTAAAGCACGCGGTTGATGAAGGCGCATCCAACCTTTTCTTCCTCCGCGCAGGGCGCGGCCCAGTCGTCAAGGCCGTAAAGAATGTCGCCGTCTTCGTTTTTTCGGCTGTCAAAATAAGCAAGGCTCTTCTTGAAATAGGGAAGCCCCTTGCGAAGAAGCGCATCGTCTCCCGTG
>JAZQWS010000078.1:0-3068 GCA_045632465.1 Eubacteriales bacterium | reverse complement strand
TTCCCTTGCGGCCGCCGCCAACGATGACTATCAGAACTTCGGCGTGGATCTTCCGCGCGCGATGGGAACGAAGGCCGAGGATCTTTTAACCGCAGTCAGCATCCATCCGGAGCGGAGAGAAATCCGCCTTGTTCGCATCGGCTCGAACTTTACCGTGGACATGACGGAACGCACGTATCACCTTGTAAAATACTAAAAAACGCAAACAATAATTTGCAAATAACGCTTTCCGAGGTTGAAATCCATGTTTTCTTATTCCGAATTCAAGCACGATTATTTTATTCCTCACATGGCGATTGATGTGCCTAAATCCAAGGACTATCGCGTGTTTATAAAGGATATGGAAATTCCCGTTTACACCTGCCGCATCTCGCGCTACCCCTTCAACTCCTATTGGCCGGGCTACGAGCGCCCCATCGATCAAACCGAGATCGTTTCCTATATCAATCTCGTGGGTGACGAGGCGATCAAGCTTTCCATTGAAGCCAAAAAGGCACACAGCCGCGTGCTCGTCAAGCCCTACAGCAAGAGCGTTCCCGTAGCGGAAAGAGACGGCAAAATCTTCCTCGACATCAAGGAAAACGGCGCTTACGTTTTGGAGCTTGACGATTATCACGGTCTGCTCTATATCTTCTATTCCGCGCCCATCAAAGCGCCGAAGCCCGAAAGCGTTACGCATTACTTCGGCCCGGGTGTGCACTATCCAAGACAGATCAACCTAAAATCCGGGGATCGCGTTTATATCGATAAGGACGCCCTCGTTTTCGGCAATTTCTTCGGCGACGGCGTTGAAAACGTGGAAATCTTCGGCAACGGCATCCTCGACGACATGGGAGAATCGCGATTCGCCTTCCGTTGCTATCCGGATTACACGGTCGGCAACATGAAGTTTTACGATTCGAAAAGCATCACCGTGCGCGGCGTTGGAATGATGAATTCCGCCCTCTGGTGCATGAGCTTTTTCCGATGCTCGGATATCAAAATAGACAACGTCAAGATCTTCGGCCAATGGCGCTATAATTCCGACGGCATCGATTTCTGCAACAGCCAAAACGTTCTTTTGGAAAACTCCTTTATCCACTCCTTCGACGATACGATCGTGATCAAGGGCGTTCTCCCCTATGCCGATATGGACGTGAAAAACATCCGCGTGAAAAACTGCGTTGCCTGGTGCGATTGGGGAAAAACGCTGGAGCTCGGCATCGAAACCGCTTGCTTTGAATACGATAATATCTCCTTCGAAAACTGCGACATTCTGCGCGGCGGCGGCTACGCGATCGATATCGGAAACGGCTACACCGCCTGCGTGCACAACGTGCGCTTTGAAAACATCCGCATCGAGATGAACGCCTTTGACACGCCGCAGCAGCTGCAGGAAAACGCGGAAGAGCAATATTTGCGTGAAAACGAGATCGCACTGCCCCACGTGATCAACGTGTCCAACCGCCGCTACGATTGGTCGGGCTCGCCCTTCGCAAAATGCGTTGGCAATCAGGTGGGGGATCGCTCCGCCTGGATCACGGACGTAAGCCTCAAGGATATCACCGTGTATTACGACGAGGGCTTGCCGCTAAAGGACGGAAAGCCGATTCTCGGCGTTTATATCGAAAATCACCGTGCGGCCGAGGGTGCACAGCTTAAAAATATCCGTCTCGAAAATCTCGTTTGCAACGGCAGAAAAATCCCCGAAAACGAGATCGATTTTCACTATCTGAGCGCCGATCCCATTAAATACGAATAAAAATATAAAAAAAGCCTTCTTCTCTTGCATAAGCGCATCCGATGTGCTATAATACAAGAAAAGAAGGCTTTTTTTGAAGGGAAAAAACTATGTTTCGCTTTGGAGATATGTACGAAAGGCTCGCCTCGATGCACAAAAATCATCATCTCGGCAGAATGCTACCCGGCCGCGTGATCGGAAGCACCTATTTCGTTGGCACGTATCAGGCCTCCGCGCATCTGATCGACACGGGCGACGGCTTGATCCTTATTGATGCGGGCTATGCCAACAGCGCATATCTCGTGCTGGATTCGATCTATCGGCTCGGCTTTCGCCCCGACGATATCAAGTACATCGTTTTAACACATTGGCACGGCGACCACGCCGAGGCCGCCGCAGGCTTTGCCGCGCTTTCGGGGGCAAAAATTCTGATCGGCAAAGAGGATGCCGAGAAGGTGAAAAAATATTGCACGCCCGATATTCTCATCGAGGATGGGGACACCTTAACGCTTGGCAACAAGGAAATTCTCTTTCTTCATACGCCGGGCCACACGGCAGGCACGGTTTCCTTCTTCTATAACGAGGAGGAGAACGGCAAGGTCTTGCGCGTTGGCTCGTTTGGGGGCGCGGGCGCAAACACGCTCGTTCCCGGAAAGTACGATTTCGAAGGCGCAAGAGAGGCCTATTTTGCATCGCTTGACCGACTTGAAGGGGAGCACGTGGACGTCTTTATCGGCAACCACACCTGGAACAACGATACCTACACGAAGCTTGCCGCCTTCAAGGACGGACCGAACCCATTTATTAACGATAAGCTTTTCCAAACCTTTTTGCATTCCTGCAAGAGAAGACTCGAGGATCTGATCCGCAAGGAAGCTTCGGAGAAAAAATGATAAAAAACACAAAAAGGCAGCGTGACACGTTGCCTTTTTTATATTCTGATGGCCGTTTGGAAGCAAAAATCTTTTTTTCTTCCTTTTTAATTCTTTTTCTTGTCCCGCGCGAAATCTCCGGGCCTCTTGCCCGTGATCCGAAAGAACATTTTATAAAAATTGGAGGTTCCGCAAAAGCCGCAGCGCTCCGCGATCTCAAGCTTCGTCATATCCGTTTTTTTCAGCATATCCACGGCTCTTTCCACGCGCTTGATCGTGATGTATTCCCAAGGAGAGATTCCGTTGTATTTTTTGAAAACCGCCGAAAAATAGGTCGGACTCATATAGGCAACGTCCGCAAGCGCCGCGAGCGTCAGCGGCTGATCCAGATTCTCTTCGATATAATCGATCACGCGGCGCAAATTTTTTGCCTGCGAGGAGGACGCGGCCGGCGCGGCACTCGGCTTCACGCAATC
>JAZQWS010000077.1:0-5439 GCA_045632465.1 Eubacteriales bacterium | reverse complement strand
TATGTTTTTTTACAAAATATTAAAATGCAAGAGAGGGGCGCAGAACGGCAAACATCGGCCAACCAAGAGTTACCTCCAAACGTTCCTCGGTATCCACCCTTTTCAATCCGTTTGCAAGATCTAAAAGCACATCATCACCGAGATAAATATACAATCCGTAAGTGCTCGTGGCCTTCAGATACAGAATGTCACCAACGATCAGATTGCGCTCCCTTGTGAGCCTTGTTCGCTCGCCAAGAAATCTTTCGCTATCCAAAACCGTGCGGCCGCCATACTGCGAGGGAGCTATGATCTCGGCATAATATCCGCTTTCCGCAATTTTTCTGAGATTATAGTTTTGGGGGAAAATTTCATTCGGTAGGTCGGCAAGTGACACGTCTATCACGGCATCAATGCCGAGCGCTTCCTTATAAATTGCATTCAGAAGCGAAATCGCATCCAACTCGGATCCGACCATTTTCAGCGTTGTTTCACGAAGCGTTTCCTGCTCTTCCGTTGTCAACGTTCTGCCGACGAACACGGGCGTTGCCTTTGTTACGATGCCGCCGACACGGCTTTCATCGGTGCAAAGAATCACATCGCCTTCCGTTGCGGCTTCCGAAACGATTACCTTATACGAAACCGACCGCTTCTCCAGCGGTGCAAGCGAGAGCGACCAGGAAAGCGATGCATCTGCCATGGCCGCGCCGCCTTCGGTCAAAAGCAAGGTGTTTTCCGGGATAATATCTTCGATCTTCACCGTTGCGAAGTCCGAATTGCTGTTGAATACGGTGAAGGTATAGGTGAGGGTATCACCGGGATTTACGGTTTGGCCGAGCGCCAAAGAGCAGGTCTTTTCGGCAAAGATTCCCTGCATATCCCAAATGCGCTTTTGCGCTTGCTCGGGGATTTCGCTTCCCTCCCATACATTCAAGGGACGGATAATATACAGAGCGGATCTCGGCTTCTCCGTGGAGAAGAGATAACGAGAGGAAGCGGGATCAAAGAGCGTTTCTACCGAATCCAGGCGGATGGCAGGCTCTTCTTTTTCCACATAGCCATTGTGCGTGCTACCCGAACAATGGATCAGATTTCCGTTTCCGATATAGATCATGGCGTGATTATTGCTGGAATAGGAATAGAAAACGATATCACCTACCTGAAGAGAAGAAAGATAGCTTTCCTTCAGCTCCGCTTGCGCCGCGCCTTTTTCATTGCCTGTAAAGAAATACGTAAAGGCTTTCATTTCCTCGGGAGAATTCTTAAGCAGAAAATCGCCGTAATCCCAACCAAGCGCATGCAGATACACGTCATGCACGAAGCCTGTGCAATTGGAATATCCTGTTTCATCGGTGGTGTAATCCTCGGGGGCTTTTCCGCGCTCCCAACGATAGTTTTGAATGGAAGTAACGAGGCGCGTATCGGCATACTGCATACGGTCGCCACGAAGAAGATACGCCTTTGCGGTTGCAATGATGGACTTTTCGATATCCGTTTCGCCTTCATAGAATGACTCGGTGCGATAAAGTGACATAGCAAGAGAGGGGCGAAGGACGGCATAATAATCGCATTCGGAGAGCGATGCCGCGGATAGATTTTTTTCAAGGCGCTCGCAGGATTCGGTTAAATCATAGAGATAAACGCCGTCCGTGCAATATACGCGTGCGGCAGAAAGATCATCAGCAGAAGGCAAAACGAAGAGAAAATCGCCACGCATTATGTCGCTAAGCTCTATGGATTCCTCGCGGTCACCAAGAAACAGAGCTTCCGTGCTTGCGGAAAGCTTTTTTCCGCCGTACAAGCCCGGAGCAACCATCGAGGTGTAGGTTTTTGTTTCTTCCGCTCTTCGATCGAGGAAAAGATGATTCACAACGCCGCTTGCTTCTTCATTTATAGGCGGCACTTTACTAAAGGCTACGGTATATATAAAACGAAAAAGCTCTTTTCCCTTCATCTCCGAATCCAGCATAGCACTCACGGCCAAGGAGAATTTTTCACGATCGCCTTCGCTCAAGGTGCGGCCGATATAAAGCGTTTCGCAGGAAAGCGAGATATCATCCGCCTTTGCGGCATCGGAAACGATTGGCAAGCCGATAAGATCCTCGTCCGATGAAACCTCTACCGTATAGGAAACGCATTCCGTGGTTTTGGCGCGCACGGTTACCTCAAATTCTACCATTCCGTTTTGACAAATCGTGTCTCCGCCCGCGAAAGCAGTGTGCTGCGGGATCGTGTCCGTTATCGTGATCTTTTGGCGGGATGCGGTTGGATTTTCCACGGTAAAAAGATAGGTGATCTTATCGCCCGGATGCACCGTTCGATCCGAGGCGCAATTCGCGCTCTTCGTTACAGTAACGGAGGCTTCATCCGAGCTGCAAGCGGTTATACAGAGCGCAGAAAGGACGATCAAAAGAAAGAAAAATAGCTTTTTCATCAGATTCCCCCAAAAATATATATTATAGATTTATTGTAGCGTAATATGGAAAATTTGTCAAGAGATTAATTTTAGAAAGGTTGTGAAAAAGATTCATATGGAGGGGGGATGGAGAGGAAGCAGCCCATATTATCAAATCGGTGCAATATATCGCAAAAGCCGTGTTTATTTTTTCCGATCCCAGCGCGCGCACAGATGGCGGACGATTGCATCGGCAACCTGATGCGAGCCCATTTTCGTTATATGAATGCCGTTTGAGCCGTGAACGATCTTTTTATCGTTGCGCGCATTGGCGTCAAATTCAGCGGTTACGCTATTATTTTCCACGTCGTACTGCGAGCTGATATGGATAAAGGAAAAGCGCTCGGGATTCTCCTCGGCCATAGCGATCTTCAGATCGTCAAAGGCGCGCATGGTGGCTAACTTTGAAAACCAGCCCCAGGAAATGCCGTAATTTTGGCCGAATCCATCGCGCGAGGGATAGATTGCACCCGCAAAGGATATATGGCATTCCGGAAAATCCGCATGCACAGAAGAGACGAATTTATTGATACAAGCAAGATAATCCTCGGCAGAAAGATAATGACTATTCCAAGTCAGGGTTACGACGATTTCGTCAATCTTTTCTTTCCCAAAGCGGCGGGCATAAGAAACGAAATCGTTTTTTCCCTTTTCGCTATTCCAAAAGGGATTGGAATCGGCGCGGATTGCGGACGTATAAACCACGTCTCCCATATGCGCGCCGCCCGAAACGTGCGTGAGTCTACCGCCATCTACGGAGGGCAATTTTCCGAGGGCGGAGCGGCAGATGATTTTCATTCTATCATTCGATATGCTTTCAAGCTTCCAAAGCTCGCCGTTTTCATCCTGATAGGTGCTATGCTGATCCACAGATTCCTCTTTATCGGAGAAATCTCCCGAAAGGATCATAAAATCGTTACGCTTATTTTCCGTGGAATAGGAGGTAAACGACCATCCGCCGTATCCCTCGTATCGAATTCCGTCGCATTCGCGAGAACCGATGAAGCTGACGTTCTTCAAGCCGTAGCCTGCAGGCGTTCCGCCCTCGCCAATCAAACGGCGACCAACCTCAGACGGCCAAACGCCCGGCGATGCATCCGATGCACCGATCAGCAAAACGACGCGCTCGTCCTCCGGCGATTCGGGCAGCGGTGCTACGTTGATTTTCACGCTGCCCTCTTCTAAAACGTCGCCCTCGTTGCTCCAAAGGCGAATATGGAGAACGTGCATGCCGATATCCTGCTCCGTGGGAGTGAAAATATATTTTTTTGAAAAGCCCTTACCGCGATTTTCGCCGTCCTCATAAAAAAGCTCAAAATCGTAATTTTCAATCGTGAGAAAATTGACGAGCCCCTGATAAAAAAGCTCAAAGGTATCGCCGACAACGAGGTTATATTGCTTTGGCAGATATAAATAGCGTTTCATATTTTTCTCCTTATACGGTCACAACGTATAGATTGATTTCATTATAGCATAAAGGAAAAATGATGTCAAGAAAAGAAGAGGCTTTCGCTTACAAATCACGGTGAAGGCCGGGGTGAGATATGGGAATACTCCTTGCGAGCATAAAAGTCTACGACTTTTGCACTTCGTGCTTTGCTCCGCATACGGAGCGCTCGGTCTTCCGTGGTCGCGGACGTCCACCGGAAGTCCGCTCTGCACCACTTCCCCTTCGATTCCCATATTTTCAGGTCATAAAAGAAAAAACCGATCACAAGGATCGGGGGAAATATTTTTTATGGGAATCGACTCGCGGCGCGACCTACGCGCCTTGGTCGCTCACGGTCGCGGACGTCCACCGGAAGTCCGCTCTGTACCGTTCGTCCTTCGATTCCCATATTTTCCAATTATAAAAGAAAAAAACCGATCACAAGGATCGGTTTTTTCTTTTATGGGGTGAGATATGGGAATCGAACCCACGGCCTCCAGAGCCACAATCTGGCGCTATAACCAGCTTAGCTAATCCCACCATGTAGATTTTGCTTAATGGCGTGCCTTGAGGGACTCGAACCCCCGACCTACTGCTTAGAAGGCAGTTGCTCTATCCAGCTGAGCTAAAGGCACATGCACACGCTCGCAACGGTATATATTATAACAGTTTTTTTTGCATTTGTCAATACCTTTTTCGAATTTTTTCAGGTTTTTTTTTGAAAGCAAGCAAAAGAATTCCAACAAAGCACTTGACAAATAAGAATTTATATGATATAATAATTTGTGGTTCGGACGAGGTGTCCGACTCCTTGCCACCATGACGGTGGCCTTTAATGACCATAAGGAGGTGTAATTCAGATGGAGAAGAAGATTTGTTCTTACGAGACCTTGTTTACCATCAGCGGCAACGTTACCGAAGAGGATTACGTAGCACTGAAGGATAAGTTCGTTGGTCTCATCAGCGAGAACGCAACCGACGTTGCAGTTGACGAGTGGGGCAAGCGCAAGCTGGCTTATGCAATCAACTACATTACCGAGGGTTACTATGTACTCGCTTCTTACAAGAGCGAACCCACTTTCCCTCTCGAGCTTGAGCGTGTGCTTGGCCTGAACGAAAAAGTTCTGCGTTCCATGACCACTATTAAGTGCGAGAAGGCTGCCAAGGCCGGCGTTGCTGCAAAGGCTGAGGAAACCGCTGAAGTTGCTGAAGCAACTGAGGAATAATTCAAACGGAGGCAAAAAGCATGGCAAGTTTCAATAAGGTTATCCTGATCGGTAACATGACGGCTGACCCCGAGCTGAAGCAGACGCAGACCGGCACGTCCGTTTGCAGCTTCTCTATCGCGGTAAACCGCCGCTTCTCGAAGAACGAGCAGGGCCAGACGGTGGACTTCATCAACATCGTTGCATGGAGACAGAGTGCTGATTTTGTTTGCCGCTATTTCAAAAAGGGCAATCCCATTCTTGTTTGTGGCCAGTTGCAGACCCGCACTTGGACCGACAATCAGGGCCAGAAGAGATACGCTACCGAGGTTGTGGCTGACGAAGTTTCCTTCGTTGCTCCTTCCGGCGCA
>JAZQWS010000076.1:0-4795 GCA_045632465.1 Eubacteriales bacterium | reverse complement strand
CACCACGGTAAACGGCGGAGCAGAGGAGGCGCTTGCGGGCTTCCGCGAGGTGCATCCCATGGTATATTCGGGTATCTACCCGGCAGACGGTGCAAGATACGGCGATCTTCGCGAAGCGCTGGAAAAATTGCAGCTGAACGATGCATCCCTCGTTTTCGAGCCCGAAACCTCGATCGCGCTTGGCTTTGGCTTCCGTTGCGGCTTCCTTGGACTTCTGCATATGGAGATCATCGAGGAGCGCCTGGAGAGGGAATTTAACCTCGATCTGATCACCACGGCGCCCTCCGTTATCTATAAGGTAAAGCTGCGTGGCGGAGAAACCATTATGATCGATAATCCCTCGAAGTTCCCGAGCCCCGATGCCATCGACGTGGCGTACGAGCCCATCATGAAGGCAACCGTTATCACCCCCACGGCCTATGTTGGCGGTATCATGGATCTTTGCCAGGAGCGTCGAGGCAACTTCATCGATATGAAGTACATCGATACGGAGCGTGTTGAGCTTCATTATGAGCTTCCCTTGAACGAAATTATCTACGATTTCTTTGATGCATTGAAGAGCCGTTCCAAGGGCTATGCCTCCCTTGATTACGAGCTGAAGGACTATCAGCCCTCCCGCCTCGTTAAGCTGGATTTCCTTCTGAACGGTGAGCTCGTGGATGCGCTTTCCTTTATCGTCTTTGACGAGAGAGCCTACGGCCGCGCAAGAAAGATTGCCGAAAAGCTGAAGGAAAATATCCCGCGCCAGCTCTTCGAGATTCCCATTCAGGCCGCCATCGGATCGAAGATCATCGCAAGAGAAACCGTAAAGGCCATGCGCAAGGACGTTTTGGCAAAGTGTTACGGCGGCGATATCACGAGAAAAAAGAAGCTGCTTGAAAAGCAGAAGGAAGGTAAAAAGAAGATGCGTAAGCTCGGTAGCGTAGAGGTAACGCCCGAGGCCTTCATGGCAGTTCTGAAGCTGGAAGATGAATAAGAACACCTTGGGGCTCTATCTTCATATCCCCTTTTGCATCAGCAAATGCAGATATTGTGACTTCTGCTCCTTCCCGAAAGGGGAGGAGGAAAAACGGCGCTACGTTGCCGCCATGCTTGCGGAAATCGAGCAAGCACCGCAGGATGATCGCGTGGTTGACAGCATATTCTTCGGCGGCGGAACGCCAACGCTTCTTTCCAAAGAAGCCTTTTCTGCCATGTTTTTTGCATTGAAAAATAAATATAAGATCTCACCCGATGCGGAGATCACCGTGGAAGCCAACCCGGGAACGGTGAGCAAAAAAAAGCTTTTGCTCTTCGCGCCCTCGGTGTGAACCGCATCAGCATGGGGCTTCAGTCCGCGCATAACCGCGAGCTTTCCATCCTCGGGCGCATCCATACCTTCGAAGAGTTCCTTGAAAGCTATCGCTTGGTCAAGGCCTGCGGCTTCGAAAATGTCAACGTTGATTTGATGTATGCGATCCCGGAGCAAACCGTGGAAAGCTTCGAAGAAACGCTGAAGCGTGTGATCGAACTTTCTCCCGCGCATATCTCGGCCTATAGCCTCATCATCGAGGAGAGCACCCCGTTCGGAAAAGAGCGAGATCGCCTCGTCCTTCCGTCGGAGGAGCAGGAGATCAAAATGTATGAGCTTGCCTGCAGTCTTCTTTCCGGGGCGGGCTATCAGCATTACGAAATTTCAAACTATGCCAAGGAAGGTCGCTTTTGCCGCCATAATCTTCGTTATTGGCAGGGCGGCGATTATTTGGGCTTCGGCCTCGCGGCACATTCTCTCTATCTCGGCGCGCGCCTCGCGGCCACGGAGGATTTTTCTTCCTATATCGAAAATCCGCTTGCAAGCCGCAGTATCCTCCCTCGCGGAGAATCCGATGCCGAGGAAGAATACGTCATGCTGGGGCTTCGCACCTCCTTCGGAATTTCGCTCTCCGAATACCGCGCGCGCTTTGGCAAGGATTTTTCGGAAGGAAGGGAAGAAGCCCTCGCGCTCTATGCGCGCCTCGGCTATCTTGCCGTAGATGGCGATCGTCTCGCCTTAACGGAAAAGGGATTCTATGTCAGCAATGCCATTCTCTGCGAAATTTTGTAACCCCATAATTTTTTTTATGGCTATTGACATTTGCCTCCGTATAATGTAAAATAAGAATACAAACAATATAATTAGTTAGATTGGAGAAATCACAATGCAGGATAATATGAATAAGGAACTCGCTCCCGATGAGGAGGAGGTAATCGTTTACACTCTGACGGATGAGGACACCGGCGAAGAGTGTGATTACGAGCTTCTTGCAGAAGCACAGATCGATGGTCAGCTTTACTATGCTATGGCTCCCGCAGACGATGAGGAGGCAGAGGAGTATGTGATCCTCCGCGTTGTCGAGCAGGGGGACGAAATGCTGTTCGAAAGCATCGATGATGACGATGAGTTTGAAAAGGTTGAGGACTATTTCAACGATCTGTTCTTCAACGAAGTAGACTACGATAAGGAATAATTTTTGAATTTTTCAACCTGCGTGGTGCGTGATATTGCGGTATTTGGACCTACGCTTTTAATAAGGGAATCCGGACTTCGGCTGACGGGATGCAGGTCTCCCGCCCGGGGCTGTCTTCGTACCCCCCGTAAGCGGACGTTGAAAGCGCAAAGCAGCAGAGAGGATACCCACCTGTACAAACAGGGTTAAAAATTGCTTTACACGGCCATGCGGGGAACTTGTGTTTTCCCGCGCGGAAAATACGCATTGAGCAAGAGTAAAAGGAGAAATCCTTCTATTCTTGCTTTTTTTGATGCAAAATAAGCCTGCGTTGTAAGCCCTAGACATTTCTTCCGATATCCTTATCGGGATCGGTGTTCTTCTCGGTCTCCACCTCTTCTGCGATAACGTAGGAGGTGTCTCCGGACTTGATAGCGGCATCATATACGGCATTCGCCATCATATTGATCTCCATGGCGCGGATGGCTTGGCGAGTCTGCGCCGCAATGCTCTCCTCGATGCGATACTTCCCGGTTTGCTTTACTACTGTACCTACAACCCCAAGCTTGCCGTTTATGAATCTTATAAGGCTTAAAGATCTTGGAAATACCGTCTCCGAGGCGCGTTCCGTCACCGCTCATGATATCGTACTGTGAAAGACCGATCATCGTCTGCGCAATGGTTTCAGATGCTCTCACCTGCTGTACAAAGGCTTCCGCATCCTTGCGACCTCCGAATTTCTTGAGGTATTTCTCTACGCCGTAAAGCTCGTCTACGACCTCGATATAGAGCTTGTCCTTCGCAGATGTGAAGCCTGCCTTGATCTTCTCCTTCATCTTCGGCTTCGGCTCGTCAAAGCGGCTCTTCGCTACGTTGCCGATCGTGGGAGATTCGGTGGATTCTTCGTCGATGGCTCTGCGGATATTGGGACTTTCAGATTTTTTCGAAGAATTTTCGTCAGATGGGTTGCTTTTTTTCGCAGAATCGGGTATAATAGTATTAGAAGCGACAGGGTAGTCAAGAGGCGTCTCGGACGTAGGCTGCAGAGAATCGTCAGATTCTATGTTCAGCACTTGGCCATTGTCGCTCTTTATTTTTCTTGCGCTTATTATGTGGATTTGTTTCCTTTCCGAATCTGGAACACACTCCGTAATTACAAAGGTATTATCATCCGACAATTTAGTTTTCATCAATATTTTTGGTGCAGCTGAATTGTCGGAATTTTTATATGCATAACTAAAATCAATTTTCCCGTTTTGTTTTCTTGCCAAATCTCCACTTTGCGCATTATTTACAGCCCAACCTAAAGATGCCATATCATCATCCGATGCCATAGAATGGTCTGAAGTTCCGTTCGCTCCGTGCTTTTCGTCTATATGCAAAACAGCTCCGCCGTTTATTACAATGTGATACCCACTCAAATCTATTGTTTTACCGAGTTCGTTTTTTATAATGCTTTCTAATATCTTCGCGTGAGACTCGCTTATTTCCGCTATTTCATATTTTCTTTTTGCGGCAATATCTTTTCGCTGCATATTACGAACCGTTTCTATAAAATCCAAAAGATTTGAATCCACCGCTGCACGGATATTTGAGCCATGTGCGCGGTTGGTTTTTCTCTGCGCCATGATCGCTTCGGGAGAAGGAGTCGGATTGCCGCGCTGATCTTGTCTGCCGTAATCCACCTCATTTGCCTTCTTGCCTGCGCGGATATCGCTTGCAACGATCTCGGCCTCACCATCTACGTCGATGCCATCGTTGTACCATCCCTCGTAATATCCGCCCTTATCGACGAATTTATCGAAGGATTGCTTTGCCGCATCGTCTACCATCCTTTGCGCGGTTTCCATGTCGCCGCGTTCTACGGCGGAGAGGTAGGAGTCGTCGATGGATCCGCGTATATTGGGACTTCAGATTTTTTCGAAGAATTTTCGTCAGAGGTATTGCTTTTTGAATCGAAATTGTGTATACTGTTATCAACAGCATCCATACTCGATCTCGCTTCGGGCGTTCTAATCAGGGCTTTAACATTGGTTGGTTGAGAGGTATGCTGTTCTTTTTTTATTATCCAAGCGGTTTTAAGTGTTAGCGACTTTCTTTTTTCGGAGAAAATTGCAATTGCGGTAGTTTTTCCTTCGATTTCTTTTTTGAAGGTTAAGGAAACAACACCACTTTTTTCGTCCTATTTATTGACAATGCGCGAAAAATGCATTATAATAAAATTATAAATCTGTAAAATATAGGAGCACCTAAAATGAAAGAATATATCGCAAAGAAAATCGCAGGCCAAATCGGCATCGAGGATGCAAGATGGGAAAAGGCCGAGCACG
>JAZQWS010000075.1:0-3368 GCA_045632465.1 Eubacteriales bacterium | reverse complement strand
TTGCTTTTAGCAAGGGGATTTTGCGGGAAAATTTTTGTTAGTTCCTTCTCAAATACGCATTTTGTCTTGGGGGAGGCATTCACCATTTATCCTTTTCGATCTCACCGAAATACACCGCATAAAATTTGAGCGAGGGGATTTTGCGGGAGAATTTTCGTTCTTCGCTCCGTGAGGCATACAAGAGTACGTCGAGGAGCGAAAACGGAAATAGAAAAGGATTTTCAATCAAATGGAGGAAAACAAAGTTTTCCAACCTTAGTGCCTTCTCAAATACGCATTTTGTCTTGTGGAGGCGCTAACCAATTACAAAACCTTTATCCTTTTCGATCTCGCCAAAAGATCCCGCTCAAATCACAAATGCTCGTGGAAGGTACGCGAGATTACCTCGTCCTGCTGCTCCTTCGTAAGCTTCACAAAGTTTACCGCATAACCGGAGACACGCACCGTTAACTGCGGATAAAGCTCGGGATGCTTCTGCGCATCGAGAAGCGTTTCACGGTCAAACACGTTTACGTTCAGGTGCTGACCGTTCTTCATCACGTAGCCATCAAGAAGTGCTACGAGGTTGGTCATCGCATCCTCTTTGTTTTTGCCGAGAGAACCGGGCGTGATCGAGAAGGTATTGGAAATACCGTCCTGCGCATCCTCGAAACGGAGCTTTGCTACCGAGGAGAGCGATGCGATCGCACCGTTTGTATCTCTGCCGTGCATGGGGTTTGCGCCGGGAGCGAAGGGCTCGCCGCCCTTACGTCCGTCGGGGGTGCTACCCGTATTCTTACCGTATACCACGTTGGAGGTGATGGTGAGGACCGAGGTGGTTGCGATCGACTCGCGGTAGGTTGCGTTTTCGCGAAGGTAGGTAATGAAGGTATGCAGAACCTCCTGCGCAATGCTGTCTACGCGGTCATCGTCATTTCCGTACTTCGGGAAATCGCCCTCTGCGATATAATCCACGATGAAGCCCGTTTCGTCTCTGACAACCTTCACCTTACCGTACTTGATTGCGGAAAGCGAATCGGCCACAACGCTCATGCCTGCGATACCGGTTGCAAACCAGCGGCGCACGTGACGATCGTGCAGAGCCATCTGAATCTTCTCGTAGCTGTATTTATCATGCATATAATGGATGATGTTGAGGGTGTTTGCATAAACGCCCGCAAGCCATTTCATCATATCGCGATACTTTGCCATGACGTCCTCGTAATCGAGGGTATCGCCCTGCACCGCCTTATACATCGGGCCGACCTGCACGCGGGTGAGCTCGTCCACACCGCCGTTGATCGCATAGAGAAGGCACTTGGCGAGGTTGGCACGCGCGCCGAAGAACTGCATCTCCTTACCGATACGCATAGAGGATACGCAACAAGCGATACCGTAATCCTCGCCGTGGATGGGGCGCATCAGATCGTCATTTTCATACTGGATCGCGGAATGACGGATGGAGATATCTGCGCAATATCTCTTGAAGTTTTCGGGCAGACGAACCGACCAAAGCACCGTCATGTTCGGCTCGGGAGACGAGCCGAGGTTATCGAGCGTATGCAGATAACGGAAGGTCATCTTGGTTACGAGATGGCGACCGTCAATACCAACACCGCCGAGCGACTCGGTTACCCAGGTGGGATCGCCGGCGAAGATCTTATTATACTCGGGGGTACGCGCAAACTTCACGAGACGGAGCTTCATGATGAAGTGATCCACAAACTCCTGGATCTCGCTCTCGGTATACTTGCCCTCAGCGAGGTCGCGCTGAGCATAGATATCGAGGAAGGTGGAGGTGCGGCCAAGGCTCATTGCCGCGCCATTCTGCTCTTTAACCGCCGCAAGATATGCAAGATAGAGGAACTGGATCGCCTCCTTCGTGTCCTTTGCAGGAGCGGAAAGATCGAAGCCATAGATCGCGCCCAAGGTCTTCAGCGCCTTCAGCGCCTTGATCTGCTCGGAGAGCTCTTCTCTGTCACGGATAACGTCAACGCTCATGATCGAGCCCGTGGACTCCTTCTGCGCTTCCTTATCTGCGATCAGGAAATCAACGCCGTACAGCGGAACGCGGCGATAGTCACCGATGATACGGCCGCGACCGTATGCATCCGGAAGTCCCGTGATGATATGGTTCGAGCGGCAAACGCGCATCTCGGGGGTGTATGCATCGAAAACGCCTTCGTTATGCGTTTTTCTGTGCGTGGTGAAAAATTCAACGATTTCGGGATCTACCTCAAAGCCGTTATCCTTGCAGGCCTTCATCGCCATGCGGATACCGCCGTAAGGCTGAAGCGAACGCTTGAAGGGCTTATCGGTCTGGAAGCCGACGATGGTTTCCTTATCCTTATCGAGGTAGCCTGCACCGTGCGACGTCAACGTCGAAACGATCGCGGTGTCCATATCCAGAGCGCTTCCCTTTTCACGCTCTGCCTTCGTGAGCTCCATAACCTGTGCCCACAGATCCTTTGTGTTCTCGGTTGCGCCGGCAAGGAAGGATTCATCCCCATCATAGGGCGTGAAATTCTTCTGAATGAAGTCATCCACGTTCACTTCGGTTTCCCAAGAGCCGCCTTGAAACTTATACCATTCTTCTCTCATAAACGGTAGCCTCTCTTTCTAAGACTTCTATGACCGCAAAACATAGTGCAAAAAACTACATTTAGTATATTTTTTGGCGAAGCGATCAAGATATTGTTATTTTGTGATGATATTATACCACATATCCGCATAAAATGTCAATAATAATTTTGTAGAAAACAATTGTACTCGGGCACAAAAAACGGCCGCATTTATGGATATTACACAAAAGATGAAAACAAAGAAAAAACTTCCCGCTTCGCGTTTTTTTCACTTTGAATGATTTATACCGCGCGCAGGCCATATTTTTTTGTGGTTTTTGACAATATCGTTTTATTTTTATCATATACATTTTGGGAGACGGCATAATTCTTCGGATGAATTTCGGAGGAATTTTTGCATTCAATCTTGACATTTCCTTTTATTTGTGGTAAAATAGTTTTCGTTGTAAATTAAGGGGTATCGCCTAGTGGTCAGGGCAGAGGACTTTGACTCCTCCATCGTTGGTTCGAATCCAGCTACCCCTGCCAGGGAAAGAGCGCATCGCAGATGCGCTTTTTTTCTTTCCCTGGCAGGGGTAGCATTGGATTTCGACCAAGCGCCGCACGGCGCGTTGGTTCGGTTTCGCCGCTCGAAGATCGGCAAGCTTGCTTGCCAGGCGCAGAGCGAGCGAATTTTCGCCATAGGCGAATACCCGGCTACCCCGGAGTCCTTGCGCTTTTTTTCTTTCCCTGGCAAGGGTAGCATTGGATTTCGACCAAGCGCCGCACGGCGCGTTGGTTCGGTTTCGCCGCTCGAAGATCGGCAAG
>JAZQWS010000074.1:0-2841 GCA_045632465.1 Eubacteriales bacterium | reverse complement strand
GCAAGCTCCACCGCGCAGGGCTCGCTACCGTTGCTGATGCTCCAACGAATGCCCTTGTGCGGAAATTTTAACTCATGACGAGGCGGTGCGGGATGCTCCACGGCGGTAAAGGTCTCTCCGAAATCGTCACTGTATAAGAATGCGGGGAGATTGATGCCGTCCTCGCGCTTTCTCTGCGCGGTGAAAAAGATGCGATCGCTCTTCTCGCACTTCACGGGCAAAAATTCGCAGAAATAGAATTTGTCCGAAATCGGGTGCTCCTCGGGCGCGGGATCGTCCGGGCCGATTTTCGAGCGCTTGATATAGGTCTTTCCGTCCTTGGCAACCGCCTTGATATAGAGATTTTTTTCGGGAATATAGAGGCAGGGCCCCATGTCGCCGTGATCGTAGTGCAAGGTCCATGAAATGCCGCAATCAAGCGAGCGCAGATAGGCCTTTTGGCCGCCCGCGCCGTGCAGGGAGGTGGAATAGATCCTGCCGTATTCGCGAAGCTCTCCGCTTGGCAAAAGCATCATTGCGCGGCGTGCATCTGCCAAAGCGGTGGCAACGATTTTCGGCTCGTAAACGTGAGAGAGCATATCGCGCACGTCTTCGGTTAAAACCTCGTTGAAGGTATCGGGATGGGTGTTCATTTTGGGATCTCCTTTGGCTTTATGCCTCGCTTGCGCCGAAGTCGCGGATAGAGTCGATTTCGCCCGCCTTCATGGCGGCCTCCAGCTTTTCTTTTGCGCCGATGATGCAAACGGCGCTGGCATCCAGAAGCGTGCGGATGTGCTTTGCCTCCGTGATCAGAGCCTCCTTATCCGTGGCAAGAAGTGCCTTGCGGAAGGCGATGCGATCCTCGCGCGTACGGCCGCGCAGATAGTCTGAGGTGGCCAGCTCACCCTGCATATGCGCAGAGAGCAGGGGGTCAGCCGCGCCCAGCGTTCCGATGATAATATCCGTCAGATCCGTATTCTCCTCGGCAAAAGCGCGGGTGAAATCCTCGCATCCGCGATAGATCGGAAGCGAGCATTCGGGGGAGGGGTCGCGGTAGGAATAAAAGGCGGTGTTTCCGTTTTTGCGATGCACGAGGCCTGCGCCGTAAGCACCGTTTTTCACGCGGATCTCGCTCCAGAGATATTCATAAGAAAGAAGATGACGGCAAACGAGAGCTGTGGGGCTGTAGTCCGAAAGCCGTCCACCCGTAACCGCATAGGCAACGCGTGCCGCCGTGGCAATGCCTTCCCGCATTTTCGGCAAAAGAGGAAGCGAAAGCACGCCGCCTTTTTCTTCACCGTCATGAATTATTTCTTCAATGTTTTCCATAAAGGAGAGATCTTTTGCACCCGTAAGTGTCATAAAAACTCGTCCTTTTGTAAAGAATTCTTTGCAATAAGTGTTGAATTTATCAAGAATCTGCGGCCATCTTTGTTCGAATTCCGCATCTAATCTCTTGATGAAAAGATAGGATTCATAGCCGTTTGCATATTCCATCAGCGCATCGGGCAGAGAAACCGTGGCGAAAACGCGGGAGATCGCTGCCGCATGACCTGCGCTTAAAATATGCTCCTCAAAGGCAAGCTTCGTCTGGCGCAGAAGGTTTTGCACCTTGTCTTTGTCAAAGTGCGTTTGATAAAGAACCTCCTCGAGGATCTTCAGCGCCTCCTCCTTCTGCGAGGGGAGAAGCGAGAGATGCATTCTGAGATATGCGCGCGCCTCCAAAGGATTCTTTTCGCTCACGTAGTCCACGGAGAAGGCGAGGCTTCCGAGATGCGCCTTGATGCGATTCTGGAGCTGCCATGCGGTGTGCGCCTCGGTGTCCATCGCGCCGAGCGATTGGCAGAAGAGGGAGAGTAGAGCGCAATCCTCTTTTTCAATATCGGGGATGGAGAAGAAGGCATCGGCATAGAGAATGCCGTCGGTGTTGACGGGGTGGTAAAGCAACGTTTTGCCGTTAAGGTCAAGCACCTCGGTGTCGATGCATCTTGGTTCGGTCGGAATATCCGAAAGTGCCAGGGCGGGAAGCGTTGCAAGCGCCTCCTCGGAGTCGGGCGTATCCTGCCATTTTTTGAGCGCCGCTTCCTTGTCGGAAACGATCGCATCTGCTCTCTCGCCCATTTTTTCAAGCAGAGCGCGGATGCCCGCTTCCTCCTCCTCGGCGCGCTTTTTTGCGAGCGAGATGTCGGGCAAAAGGCGGAGTGCGGCGGTGTGCGGATTTTCAAGGAAAACCTCGCGCACAAGGCTCGTATAGAAATCGCCTTCCAGCGCCGCGCGAAGCGATGCAAGCGTTTCATTCAGCGAAAGGTTCTGCGCGGGGTCACCACCGTAAAGCCAGCTTTCCAAAGCATTCATTGCATAGATCAGGCCGCGCGGATAGCTGCCGAAATCCTTCTCGCGATGGCGGAATTCGATCTGATTCAGCGCCGCGGTCAATCGCTCCTTGTCAAGCGCCCTTGCCGCCTCCTCAAAAACGGAGTGAACCGCCTCCTCGATCGCCTTGAGATTTTCTTCCTTTGCGCCGCGCGCCTCCAAAATTACAGAGGCCTGGCGAACGCCGTCGTAGGAATAGAGCGAAACGTCCTCGCAAAGCTCCGCATCCAGCAGCGCTTTTTTGAGGGGGGCTTCGTTTGATCCGCAAAGCACGTCAAAGATAACGGAAAGTGCAAGAAGCTTTTCTTTTTCATCAAAGGGGAAGGAAAGATAGCCGAGCGCAAGCCTTGCCTTGCCGCCGTCGTCCTCCTCGTCGGGCGTCACCTCGTAATATTCGGTTGCCTCCTTGTGGCCGCGCGGGAGCTGCTCCGCAATTTCGGGAATGCTGTCGGTGCATCTTTCGTAGGGCGCAAGGAAGGTGTCAAGATG
>JAZQWS010000073.1:0-8045 GCA_045632465.1 Eubacteriales bacterium | reverse complement strand
AGCGCATTTAGAACAAAGGTTTTGCTAACGCGCATCCCGCAAATTTTTTCGGCATAGGAATGGCATTCGTCAAAAACAAGGGAAATGGCCTCCGATGCGGACGCAAGGGCTTTTCCGCGCAAAAGTGCGGCGGCGTGCTCGGTAACGGCAAACATCAGCTCGTTTCCTCGCTCCTCTCCGTATTCGGCAAAAATCCCTCCGTCAGACCAAAGAACGCTTTGAATTCCGAGGCCAACGCCGATCTCGGTATCACAAGATAGGCAAGCCGCTGTTTGCCAAACGCCGCTGAGCGTTTTTCCCTTGAAGCCGAAGGGAGCGCGAAAAGGCTCGTATTCATAAGCGCAGTCTGCATTTTGGATGATCACGCGCTTCGTCATAAGTACATTTTTCCTCCCATCGAGTAGGATTTTTCAAAAAGATATCCGTCATAGGAAACGTCTTTCAGATCCTCGGAATCAATGGAAATTTCCTCGCCGCCGCGGCTTTTGGAAAGCTTGGCCGCCAGCGCAACGCGCACGCCGACGATCATCTCTTTAAGAGAAACGAGGAGCGAGGGCTTTCCCTCCAGCTCGTTGCAAAGCTCCGAGAGCATTGCCTCGTAAAGTCGCGTGATGTCAACGGTGAAGCAGGCATCCGCTCTTTCGCGCTCGGTGGTGAGAAGAGAAACGTTAAAGTAAGTAAACGTGCCGAGAAAAACGTGATAGGTGGCCGTTGCGCCGCCCTCAAAGAAGACCATAAAGGTATCGATGCTGTGCGTGTCGCTTTTCGCCGTTCCGACGTATTGAACCGAGCGCACCTCATCGTCTATCATGCCGAGGATCAGCTCAATGGCGTGTATTGCGTAGTTGTATTCGTCTAAGCCAACGGTGATGTCGGCGTGCAGGATTTTTGCTTCGCTTTTCGCAAGCCTTTGGCGAAGTGCTTGCGTTTCGTAGCAATACCGCAGGGCCGAGGAGCCGAAAATGCGCGCGCCGCCCTCGGCAAGAAGAAGCATCTGTTCCGCGTCCTTCAGATTTCCGACGATCGGCTTGTCGATGAAAACCGGCTTGCCGAGCGCGGTGAATTGCCTTGCGTATTCCAAATGCTTATCCCAGTTGCAGGAATGGATCATGCCGATATCGGTGCAAGCCGCAAGCTCTGCAAGGGAAGTGCAGATTTTTAAGTCTTTTTGCTTTGCAAAGGCCTGCACCTCGTCCTCTTCGCGAAATCCGTCGTTAAAAACGGCGGTGTATCTTGCGCGATCTCCCTTTAGAAGAACGTCGGAAAATGCCTTTGGATGCGAAACGTCGATTGTAATGGCACCAAATTGAATCACGTGCGTATCCTTTCCTTGCCCGCAGAGGGGCAAATCATCGAATTCGATTTTTCGTGCGATATTCGCTTGGCGTAATCCCCGTGGAATCCTTGAAGTATCTCGTGAAATAATGGATGCTTCCAAAGCCTGTTTCGTAGGCGATATCGGTGATGCTTTTTTCCGTGGTGGAGAGAAGCTGCTTTGCGCGTTCGATGCGCAGAGCGTTCACGTATTTCATGGGCGAAAGCCCCCAGATTTCCTTGAATTTCGTTATGAGATATGCCTTTTCAAAATGCGCGATTTCGGAAAGATCCTCCAGCGTGATGTCCTCCGCAAGATGCTTTTCAATATAATCCAGCACGATCAGAAAATCCGTATCTCTGTTTCGCGGAATGCTTTCCGTGCCGGGGGTATGATTGAAATAATAGCTTTGCAGCCCCATATTTTCCACCTTGATCTTCTGCTCGCGTAAGAGGCGGATGAGAAAGAGCGCGAGGGAGGCATTCGTCGCCTCGTGGCTGAATAAAGCGCCGCTCATTCCTTCCTTAACGATCTCCTTGATGGAAAGGCGGAGAGAAACGTGCTCGTCGATATCCATTTCCTCGGGCAGCATCGCCGTTGCGGCCTCAAGCTCCTCGCTCGCAAGCTCAAATTTGATCTCCGAAACGCGCATTCTGTCGCAGGGGGTTATGCTGTGATGCATTCCGGGGCGGATAAAATAAGCATACCCCGGTCTTGCCGTATAAACCGAGGAGCCGATTTCGATCTCCCCCGTTCCTCGGTAGCAATAGATCAGCTGATAATAATCGTGAGCGTGCCGCATCACGGGAAGAATGAAATGGTCGGAAATCCAGAGCGCACGAATGTTCATTGTTTCTCTCCGTTTCGTTTGTTTCTTGTGATTATTATACAGCTTTTTTTATAGAATTGCAATATCTTTAAAGAGATGTTGCGTGCACGGTTTCAACGAGCTCCATGGATTTTGCCATATCCTCGATGGTGCACATGGGCGCGCTTCCGTTTTTGATGGCGCGGATGAAATCAATGTCCTCCTGTAAATAGCCGTAATATGCATGGAATTCTTCGCTTCCCGCAAGCTTCTTGCCATCGATATAGAGGCGCTCCGAGCCGCCAACGCCGCCGGAGGCAAGCGAATACATCGAGCCGTCCTTGCGGAAAATGATGGTGGCCTCGCAATCCGCATTGCCCATGCCGAGATTGATAAATGCGCTGGCATTCGGGCCGTGTACTTCAAAGGTATGGATGCGTGCGCCTGCCTGATAGCTGGAGCGCATCGTTCCGGTAACGCCGTTTTCAAATTGCATAACGCTGGACCACGCGTTGTCAACAGGGCAATCCGAGAATCTTCCCGTAACGGTGGCGCATTTTTTCACCTCGGAGTTCGCGAGATAGCGAACGAGGTCGAGCGCGTGAATGCCGTCGGTGTCGTATGCGCTGGAGTATTCCCATTCATGCGCAAGGTCGGTATATTTCATAAATTGGCCGTCCACCTGCGTGATCGGCGTGCATTCGTTCATGATGCGCCGAACCTCCTGCACCACGGGAATATGGCGGCGGTTCATGGCAACCGCGCAGGTAACGCCGCATTCCTTCGCAATGCGCGCAAGCGCATTTGCCTGATGTGCCGATGTGCCGGCGGGCTTTTCCATAATCACGGAGATTCCCGCCTTCATGCAATCGGATGCGGCGCGGAAGAGTCTGTCCGGCTCAACGAGCACGAAGATGCAATCCAGCGCCTCCTTCTCGATCATTTCATACATATCCATGTATACTCCGGGAATGCCGTATTGCTTAGCGGCGGCCTTTGCCTTTTCAATGCGCAGATCGCAAATGGCAACCACCTCGGCGTCCTCTATCTGCGAAAGTGAAGGAAGGTGAACGCCGTTTGCGATTCCTCCCGCACCGATCACGCCAACTCTGACTTTTCTATCCGAAATCATATAAAATCCTCCGTTTCTTTATCACCGTAGCCGATGATTTCGCTTTCATTATATCCTTTTCTCTTTTTTCTGTATTTGCACAAAATTTTGTTCTCTCTGCTTTTGCGTCCCATTTTAAAAGCGCGCCGCTTCCGAAAAAAAGAAGCAGCGCGCTTGGGCTTTTTTACAAAGGAGCGCAAGGCTCGCATTATAAAACAATATGATGCTCTGTGGTGCTGATATGATCGCCGTCGGTTTCTATCATTCGGTAAACGCCGATCGGAATTCCGTCCCCCGTAAAGCACGTGGTCGGAGAGCCAACGATGTAATGCGTGATTCCGTCCTCCTCCAGCACCTTCGGAGAATGCTGATGCCCGGAAAAAACGGCCTTGATATTCGGATCGCTTCGGATGATTTCCTTCACGGCATCTCTGTTTTTCATATACGCGCATTCATCCTGCACGTCTTTGTCCTCTGCCAAAGGAAAATGCGTGAAAAGCAGGCAGGGCAAGCGGTTGTTTTCGAGATCGGTTTTCAGCCGCCGGAGACTTTGCTCGGAGAGGTTTTGCGATTTATAGCTTCCTCCGCGCCTCGTTCCAAGCTCGGGCATAACGTCGGTGGTTAAAAATACAAGATGAAAGCCCTCGATGTCAATGCTGAATCGGGCGGCCTCCTCCCCCATCAGGCACCGAATCTCTTCGGCAGAATCCACTCTCTTCAAGTCGTGATTGCCGAGAAGGTTGTAGCACGGGCAAGGGAATTCTTCCAGGCGGCGAAACATATATGCAAGGCATTCAATGTCCAGCTCCTTGGTGCTTGTGTCCTGAATGATATCCCCGAGATTTACAACCAAGGTGGCCTCTTCGCGCTTCGCAATTTTGATCAGCTCGTCTAATATAGGCAAAGCAAATTGAACCAATTTTCGCTCCGAATGAAAGCCTTCCATATCGTCGCCGTAATAATGCAAATCGGCGAATACTAAAATCTTCATAGCTTCTCCCTTCCGTCAAAAGGCGATTACTTTGAAACTGCGATTTTAAATCTCTTATATTGCGGGAAAATCAAGACTTTTATAGACAAGAGTACAAAACGTTGCGCACCCTGGGCTGATAATATTCCTCTCTGGGATTGAGCGTGTGCTTGGCGTAAACGGCGGCAAGGCCGATCTTGGGATCGATATAAACCGATGCGCCCGCCGCGCCGCCCCAGCCGAATTCTCCGATATTGCTGAGCGAGCCGCCTGCGGCTCTGTCGATCATCGTGCGAACGCCGAGACCATAGCCGTAGCCGCGAAGCTGCCGCCAGTTGAAGCTTTCCATCTGTCTTGCGTTCAGGGTGTTGGTTCGCATCAGCTCCACCGTTGCGGCAGATAAGATCCGCTCGCCGTTTTGTCCGAGACCGAGGCCCGCAAGTGCCGCCGCAAGCTTCATGTAATCCGAAACGGTGGCGATAATGCCCGCGCCGCCGCTGTCATATTCTTCGCCGAAAATGTGATGATTTCGTGCCCCAACCTCGGCAAAAGTACCGTGCTTTTCGTTGCCGCGCTTCTGTGCCTCAACGAGGTCGAGCACCTCGCTCTTTTCTTCGGGAATAAAGTTGTATTGCATCGAAAGATTCTTTTCGATTTCGGGCGTTAAATGATAAACGGAATCCTGCATTCCCAGCGGATCAAAAATGTTTTCCTTCACGTAATCGCGGAATTTTTTTCCCGTGATGATGGAAACAAGACCTGCCAGCACGTCGTGGCAAAGGCTATATTGAAATCTCTCGCCGGGCTCAAAGGCAAGCGGATCTTTGGCAATGCATCTTGCAACCGTCGCGGTATCCATCTTGCCGTCCGTGAGCCGTCTTGCCGTGTCGAAGGCTTCGGATTTTATGTTGTAGGTGAGTCCTGCCGTCATATTAAAGAGATTCAGGATCGTGATATCCTTCGTCGCGCGGGTGATATCTCCGTCCGCATTTTTGATATACATCTCCTTGTATTCGGGAATATATTCGTAAAGCGGATCGTCGAGCAGAAAAGCCCCTCTTTCAAGAAGCTGCAGCGCGGCGGTAACGGTGGTGATCTTAGAGCAGGAATAGAGGAAAAAATGCTCGTTTCCCGTCATTTTGATCTTCTTTTTCTCGTCGGAATAGCCGCAGGAATAGTTGAAAACCTCTTTTCCCGCAAGAGAAACCCGTATCGTGTTTCCGGGTGCGTAATTTGCATCCACAAAGTGGTTCATGAGCTTTTCGAGTTTTTCAAAATTCATAACCTTTTCCTCATCTTTTTGAAGGTTTTTTAGGTAAAAACGCAAAAGTACCCGCTCCCCGTTTCGTAGGTGCAAGTACTTTTTGGTCTTCATTTAATCAAAGAGCGGTGTGGAGAAATATCTTTCCGCCGTGTCGGGCAAAACGGTAACAACCGTCTTTCCCTTACCGAGCTTCTTTGCCATCTTGATCGCGGCGGCAACGTTTGTTCCGCTGCTGATACCGCAAAGAATGCCCTCCTTCGCGGCCAGGTCGCGCGCGGCGTTCAGCGCCTCATCGTCCGTTATGATGCAAATGTCGGAAATAATATCGCGGTTGAGGATCGCGGGAATAATGCCGTCGCCGATGCCCATCTGCACGTGCGTGCCGATCAGTCCGCCCGAAAGGATAGCGGCGTTCTCGGGCTCGATCGCCCAGATCTCAATATCGGGATTTGCCTGCTTCAGCGTTTCGCCGATGCCCGTGATCGTTCCGCCCGTTCCGATGCCGGAGCAGAATCCGTGGATCGGACCGTCCACCTGCTCGAGAATCTCCTTTGCGGTAGCATCGCGCTGAACCGCGGGGTTTGCGGGATTTTCAAATTGCTGGGGAACAAAAACGTTGGGATCCTCCGCCTTCATCTTCATAGCAAGCGCCAGGCATTCCTCGATGCAAAGGCCGATGTTGCCTGCATCGTGCACGAGGATCACCTCCGCGCCGTAGTGGCGAACGAGCTTTCTGCGCTCCTCGCTTACGGAATCGGGCATAATGATCTTCACCTTGTAGCCGCGAACAGCGCCAACAAGCGAGAGACCAATGCCCTGGTTTCCGCTCGTGGGCTCAACGATGATCGTATTTTCGTTCAGAAGGCCGCGGCGCTCCGCGTCCAGAATCATATTGAAGGCGGTGCGCGTTTTGATCGAGCCGCCAACGTTCAGTCCCTCGAATTTCACCAGGATCTGCGCGTCCTCCTCGGAGGTCATATGGCGCAGGCGGATCATCGGGGTATTGCCCATTGCATCAAGAATAGAATTGCAAATCATTTAAGTCGTTCCTTTTGCGGGCTTTCAGTGCCCTTGATTTTTAATTAACTCTGCTATTTTATCATAAATAAAGCAATATTGCAAGTGCTTTGCATGTTTTTTTGCAAATTCAAAGGAGAATGTGCAAAAAACGGCGAAAAAACGCAGTTGACAAATGCGGAAAAAAGGAGTAATATATAGTAAAATCAAAAACGGAGGAACGCCGCGTATGAAGGATTTCGTATATGAATATCACAAAGAAGGATTTTTCGGTTATAGTGAAACGCAGGTTTTTGAGTATTTTTCCTTTGCGCATTTTTTGCCGATCCTGCTTCTCGCCGTCGGAATTTTTCTTGTCTACCGCTATAAAGATAAGCTTCGGAATTGGAAGCACGAGGAGGCCTTTCGATCCCTCATGGGCGTGCTCCTGATCTTCAACGAATGTTCCTATTATTGGCGTCTGCTCTACGTTGGTAACAGCCAGGACGGAACGCAGATGATGACGTTTTTGCCCCTGCAGGTCTGCGAATGGACGGCGTATATCGCCGCCTTCATGCTCCTGAAGAAAAATCGCCATCTCTATGATATCGCGTTTTATATAACGCTGACCTTGGGGCTCATCCCCATTTTCACCCCTGCCGTCATTATGCGCACGGGGCTTATGCATTTCAGGTATTATTCCTTCTGGCTGGAGCACACTCTGCCGATGCTCGGCGTGTTCTATATGACCTTTGTGCATGGCTTCCGCCCCGATTTCAGAAAGACTTATAAGCCGATCGCCATGCTCGCGATCCTCGCGTGCTTTGCCATCTATGCAAATCTCCATATCCCCGATGCAAACTATATGTATCTCGCCGCAGGCACTCCGGGCGATTCGTTGGCAAACGTCCTGCCCGCAAACGTCTGGGCGCGCCTCGCCGTAGCCTTCGTGATCGTCTGCGTGCTCTTCGCGCTTGTATCCCTGCCGCAGATCATCAAGGAAATCAAGCAAAAACGCGCCGAAAAGGCTGTAAAAACAGAAGAAAAATAACAAAAAAGAGTTGCACGAAATGGGTGCCCTCCATAAAGCAGGTTTTACCTACCATGAAAAACAAATTTGTAGGGGCGACCGGTGGTCGCCCGCGGGCGTTCAATGAACGCCCCTACATTATAAAAGGACAGAGATTTTTCGTCTCTGTCCTTTTTTTGACAACGCTAAATAAAAAAGCAAAAACACCGCCAAACGTGGAATTTTGAACATCCCGGCGGGAATCGTTCTCGCCTGCGGGCTCGGTCTCCTTCGCGGTTCTGACATGCCACCGGCATGTCATTCATTGCCGCTCCGGCTTCGATTCCCGTTGCTAAATGAAAAAAAGCAAAAATACCGCCAAGCGTGGCATTTTTGCTTTTTGGCACCCGCAACGGGAATCGAACCCATAACTAACCCTTAGGAGGGGCTTATTATATCCATTTAACTATGCAGGCGTATTTAATTTATCGATGCAAGCGTATTTAATTTTAACGATGCAGGCGTATTAAGTTGTTGCTCCGCAACAGGAATTTGCTGTGCGGGGTTAAGTA
>JAZQWS010000072.1:0-1563 GCA_045632465.1 Eubacteriales bacterium | reverse complement strand
GCTCAACGGCGGCGTGCAGGAGGATCCGCCCTATGTGATCAAGGGCGAATTTGAGGACGATGCATTCATTTGCGACTACGTGCGCGTGTTTGACCGCGTTTAAAGCATAAGGAGCTTTTTTATGCACAGACTGAAAAAAATCGGAAGCATCCGGCCAAAAAGTGCAAGAGAAATTGAATCCTCGCGCCTCGGCATCGGCTTTGAAAAGCTCGATAGAGATGCCTTTGATCCCGAAAAGGCTTACGATAAGCTTGGGAAAATCGGCGTGAAATGGGTGCGCATTCAGTCGGGCTGGCAAAAAACCGAAAAGGCAAAGGGCGTTTATGACTTTGCTTGGCTGGATGCTATTGTGGATAATCTCCTTGCCCGCGGCATGAAGCCATGGATGTGTGTTTGCTACGGTAACGCCCTCTACGGCGGTATGGCAACCGAGGTGTTCGGCGCGGCGGGATGCCCTCCCATTCATACCGAGGAGCAGAGAACGGCTTGGCACAATTATTGTGCCGCTCTTGCCGAGCATTATAAGGGCCGCGTGGAGCAGATGGAGATCTGGAACGAGCCGGATGGGCTTTGGAAGCCCTGGAAGTACGGCGATAACGCCTCCGAATACGGGGATTTTGCCGTTGCAACGGCGAAGGCTCTCCGCGAGGGAAATCCCGATCTTTATATCATTGCGGGCGCATTGTCACAAATCCGCGTTCGCTATCTTACCGAAGTGTTTGAGAGGGGGATCGCGCCGTATATCAACGCTATTTCCTTCCATGCCTATCTTTTTGATGATCGCGGTCTTTCGGGCGGTATCAAGGCCTTGCGCGCTGTGATTGACCGTTACGATCCCCGCATTGAGATCATTCAGGGCGAATCCGGATCGCAATCCGTTCCTTACGGGCACGGTGCTCTTCAAGAGGGCGCGTGGTCTCCGAGAAAGCAATGCAAGCAGATGCTCCGCCACCTGATCACGGATCTTGGAATGGGCGTGCGGCTCACCTCTTACTTTTCTTGCATGGATATGATGGAGGCGATGAACGGCACGGTCGGTGACGTAAAAAGCTATAGTGACTTCGGCTATTTTGGAGTTCTCGGCGCGGAGTTTGATGAAAACGGAATAGCCACGGGCGCTTATCCCGAAAAGCCATCCTATTACACCCTGCAGGCTCTTGCATCGCTTTTTGCAGGGGATATCAAACCGATTTTCATGCCTATTACGGTGGAGAAGGATACAGCGCCGCATTGCGGCAATATCCCTACGGTTATGTACGGAGAGATGGAGGACTTCGGCTTCCGCCTTGATAACGGCGCGCACGCCTATGCGTATTGGATACCGTCCAATTTTATGACGATGGAAATCGAGAGCGCGATCAGCCTTTCCTGCGGCGGTCTCGGCGTGCCGAGGCTGGTTGACCCGATGGACGGAAGCATTTACGAGCTTCCCGATTCTATGGTGGAGCGAGATGCCTTCGGCGGCGCGGAGCTGCATCTTTTGCCGATCCGTGATTATCCCTTAATTCTTGTTTTTGGAGAAATCGAATGAAAAAGAAATTTGCTTTGATAACCGGCGCTTGT
>JAZQWS010000071.1:0-3099 GCA_045632465.1 Eubacteriales bacterium | reverse complement strand
AAGAAGCAAATGGATGAGAAGCGTGATCAGCGCGATTGCCATCACGGAGGGAACGAAAACGCCGCTGATACGATCCGCTGTTTTTGCGATCGGCGCTTTTGTCGCCGCCGCCTCGCTCACCATACGGATGGTTTTTGCGAGCGAAGTGCCTTCTCCGATTTCGGTGGGGGTGAGCTTAGCATAGCCGTCCATCACGGTGCATCCCGCAGAAACGCCTTGTCCCTCTGATTTTTCCACGGGCAGACTTTCGCCCGTCAGCGCAGATTCATCCACGGAAAGATGTCCCTCCGAGATTTTCGCATCGCATGGAATACGGTCACCCGCTTTAAGGATCAGCGTATGCGCGAGGGTGAGCTCTGCCGTGCGGATCATCTGCTCTTCGCCCCCCTTCAGCACGCGTGCCGTGTCGGGCGTGAGTGCAGAAAGCGCGCGGATGGCATCTGCCGTCTTATCCTTAGCGCGTCCCTCCAGCGTTTTTCCGAGTGTCACGAGCGCTAAAATCATGCCGCCCGAGCAGAAGGGGGCTTCCGCCGCCAGCGCCACGGGCGGATTGCCAACGATAAAGGCAACCAAAATGCCAAGTCCGTAAAGAATCGCCGCGCCCGAGCCGAGTGCGATCAGCGTGTCCATATTCGGCGCGCCGGAAAGCAGGGAGCGAGTGCCACCAACAAAGTAGCGGCGATTCAGATAGGCGATCGGCAGCGCAAGTGCCAAAAGCACGCATAAATAAAGGATCGGATTTTCCTCCCGCATCAGAAAATGCGGATAGGGCAAAAGCATATGCCCCATCTCCACGTACATAAGGAGCGCGGAGAGCAGAAGCGAAAGGATCAAAGGAAAAATCGCCGTTTTCTCGCTTGTTTCAAGCGTAAGGGCTTCGCCCTCCACCATGGGAACGGCGCGGTATCCCGCCTTTTGCACGGCGGAAAGGATCTCCGCCTCATCGCCATCGAAAACAACGGTCATGCTGCTCGTCAATAGGCTCACCGAGGCGGAAGAAACGAAGGGGAGCGCCGAAACGGCGTGCTCCACGTGCGCCGAGCAGGCCGAGCACATCATGCCGTAAACCTTATAGTTTTTTTTCATTCATCCTCCCAAAATATGCGAAGCACGTCGGCCTTTCCCTCAGCCGCCAAAGTGGCAAGCCCCTCGGCAGAAAGTGCGTGCTCGATTTCCTCAAAGCTTATATCCCCTGCATTGCCGTGCGCGGCACCTGCTTCCTTCTCCCAGATCTCCTCGAAAACGGCCGAGCGAAGGCGTGAGAGCAGGAAGTTTTCGATCCAGTAAAGGAATTTTGTGTCGGGACTCAGCTTTTCAAGCGGCTTCATTTTGAGATACATCGGAAGTCCGTCGCCCGCATCTCTCCAGGTGTCGACGAAGGCGAGATCAAAATGCTCCTTCGGCATCTCCTTTTCCGCATATTCGAAGGCATCCGCCTCGATGATGCGGATCTTTTCAGCGTGCGGAAAATGCGGCAAAAGCGCGGTCTTAAAGGCCTTGATCACATCACGGCTCTTTTCAACCACCGTAACGCTCTCAACGTCCTTCTTCTCGGCGGCCATGAAGGCATAATAGCCAAGACCTAAGCCAAAGGTGATCACGCGGCCGTGCGCCGCTTGTATGGCCTCCTCGCAGGTGTCAAGATCCACGGGGGTAAGCGTCATCCATTCGTTTTCGTTTTCGGAAACGCTGAAGAAGGAAAATGCATCGTCAAAGAAGCAAAGCGGCATCCTCTCAAGCCCGTCTGCCTCCGTTTCCACGTCGCCCGCCACGGCGGCGCGATAGGGCGGATAGGTCTGCATCTTGTATTCCCATGCGCCGTTTTGGATCGTCTTGCCCGCCACAGCCAAAACGTAAGGGTTCTTTTCGTATCGGTCGGGCGAATAGATGCGGATCGCAGGGAAAAGATATTCTCTTTGCAGAATGCGATCCTCAGCGCTCTCCTCGGGATGCAGGCGGAGCACCTCGGAAAGAATCGCGCGCACGGCCTCCTCTTTCGTAAGATCCGTCCCCTCCGTCAGGGTGTTAACCATTTCCATCGTGATGATCTCGGGGGCGTAAGAAAGAAGATCCGAGATAAGATGCGTGAATCGGTAATTTCGGTCAAAGGTGGCGCGCAGGCGCTTGAGCTTTTCAAAATCTCTTGCAGATAGCGACATGAACGATCTCCTTTGCGGTAAAAGTTATGAGGCCGATCGCTTTGTGAAGGGCCTCATCAAAAAATCTTATAATAATTTGCGCAGCTTCGGCTTTCCTATGTAATTCAGCTTCAGATCGGAAACCATTTTTTTTGCAATCTGAAGAGAATCACCGTCGAAAGCGGATTCGGCGGTGTGCGCATCAAAGCCGAAGGTCACGGGAGAGCCCACCTCGGAAACCACCTGCCAAAATTCGTTCTTGGGATAATAGCGCCCGTCGCGAATTCCAAGGAAGTTGATCTCCAAGGGAATCCCAAGCGCAAGAGATGCCTCGGCAATGCGGCGCGCCTGTTGCTTGTAAAAATCCATGTCGCCTAAAAACTTCAGCATATCGGGATGTGCAAGGTAGGTAAAACATCCGGTTTTCATACCCTCAATCACGCGGTCGGTATAGAAAACGAGTAGGTCCTTATCCTCCGTGGGATAGTATACGTGTGAGGAGGAGGGATCGGATTCGGGGCGCGCGTAATGCTCGCCGAGCAAAAGGTATTCCGCGCCGTATTCCAAAGCCTTCTTTTTCATTTCATCAAAAAGCTCGGTGTAGTATTCCATCTCAAAGCCGAGGTGAATCGTGATTTTATCGGCGTATTTTTCCTTCAGATCGGAAATTTCCTTGATATACGTGGGAACGTCGCAGACCGAAACGCGGGAGTGGTTGACCGTTCCATCGCCGAAATCAAAGGGGAAATGATCCGAAAATCCCATTTCGGTGATGCCGCACTCGATTGCGCGAAGCACGTATTCCTCGGGTGTTCCGCTTGCGTGGTGGCAATGGTAGGTATGGGTATGAAAGTTGTAATTCATTGGAAATATCCTTTATAATTTGGGAAGAATTTTATTTTTCTCAATGACGCGGTATGCAATAAAGCCGAGCAGCCCGGCAGAGAGAAATTCTCCGATT
>JAZQWS010000070.1:0-3350 GCA_045632465.1 Eubacteriales bacterium | reverse complement strand
TAAAGCGTTAAAAAATCATTTTTCATATTGCATTAAAAGCCTTTTCGCGTATTCACGCGGAGGGGCTTTCATTTTTTTCTTGAAGGCATAGCTGAAATAGGCCTGTGAGGAAAAGCCGCATTCGTAGGCGATCTCCGAGAGCGTCAGGTCCGTGGCGGCGAGGAGGTGGATGGCCTTGCCCATGCGCTGCTCCTCGGCAAAATCGCGCAGGGTTTTGCCCGTTGCTTTTTTGAAGCAGGTGTGGAAATGGATGGGGCTGAAGGCATAGCGCGCGGCCATGGCTTCGAGAGAAAGGTCGGCGGTTGGATTGTTTTTGATAAAATGCACGGCGTCCTCGATCATGATTTTGTTGCTCGATTTTGCTTTTTGGCTTTGGTAGCGCGCGTGCGCGCAGAGGAGATGGATCAGCTCGAGGATGCGGCTTTGGATAAAGAGAATGTCCTGATAGAGCGAGGCCTCGGAATGTGCGCAAAGCTCCTTGAAGATCCGCTCGTAGGGCGCTCGGTCCTGCACGGTAACGTAATCGGGGATCTGCATCAGGCGATCGCAGATCTCGCCCTCGGTGGCGATGATATGCATGTTATAGCACTTGAAGGGGAGGCGCGTGTGGCGGATCTGCCCCGGCTTTGCGCAGATCACGAGGTTCTCCGTGATCGCGGCGCTTTCCTCGTTGATAAAGGAAATGCCGCCGCCCTCGATCGGCAATTCGATTTCAAACATGGTGGTTTTTCGGTTTTTTGTGACGGGAACGTTTTTGTGCGCCAGACGCGCATTGTAAACGCCGATGGCAACGATCTCGGGAAGCTGAAGGCTTTTCATATATCTCTCCTTTGCATAAAAGCAATAAGATTTCTAATAAAAAACATAAAATTGCGATATACATACAGTAAAATTTATTATATAATAAAACTAAAGAATTGTCAACTCGGAGGAGAAGAAAAATGAAGGTAACGGACATAAAAACCTTCGTTGTGGATTGCTTTCGAACGAACTGGGTGTTCGTGAAGGTATATACGGACGAGGGGATCACGGGCGTTGGCGAGGGAACGCTGGAATATAAGGAGCACGCGCTGGTTGGCGCGATCGAGCATATCAAGAGCTATCTCGTCGGCAAGGATCCGAGGCAGATCGAGAAGCATTATCATGATATTTACAGGGATGCCTATTGGCGCGGCGGCGTGGTGCTGATGAGCGCACTTTCCGCTGTGGAAATGGCACTTTGGGACATTCTCGGAAAATCCCTCGGCGTTCCCGTCTATCAGCTGCTTGGTGGCAAGGTGAACGAGGATTGCCGCATTTATATCAACGGATGGTTTGCGGGCGCAAAGACACCGCAGGAGTTCGGCGCTAAGGCGAAGGAAGCCGTGAAAAAAGGTGTCACGGCAATGAAATGGGATCCTTTTGGAAAGAATTATTTACAAATATCGAACAAAGACTTGAATACCGCGCTGGAATGCATCGGCGCTGTGCGCGATGCCGTTGGCCCCGAAGTGGATCTTCTCATCGAGGCGCACGGACGCTTCGACGTGCCCACGGGCATCACGATCGCCAAGGAGGTGGCGCAGTTTAAGCCCATGCTTCTTGAGGAGCCCGTGCCGCCGAACAATCTGGAGGCCTTGAAGGCTGTCAGAGATAAATCTCCCGTGCCGATCTCGGCGGGCGAGCGGCTTTACACGCGCTTTGATTATAATGAGCTTTTCCGCCTTCGCGCGGCGGACTACATTCAGCCCGACGTTTCGCACGCGGGCGGCATTATGGAGCTGAAGAAGATCGCCGCGATCGCGGAAGCAAATTATATTCCCTTCGCACCGCATAATCCTTCCGGCCCGATCGCAAACGCCGCAACGCTGCAGCTCGCGGCCTGCTGCCCGAATTTCTGCATTCTTGAGATCATGTATTCCGACGTGGATTACAGAAAATATGTTACCAACGAAAATCTCATTTATGAAAACGGACGCATTAAGATCGGGGATGCCCCCGGCCTTGGCATTGAGCTGAATGAAGAGGAATGCTTGAAGCATCCTTACGTTGAGCACAATCTGCGCCATTATACCGGCGCTTTGACCGACATTCGCCCTGCAAAAAACGAATTTTATTTTTAAGGAGAAAGAAAAATGAAGAAATACGAAGTTGAAAATCACGTGCCGAGCTATCTGCCCGAGGACAGCGAATGGAAGCTCGTTTGGGCAGATGAATTTGACGGCACGGAGCTTGACCGCACGAAGTGGGATTTTCGCCTGATGTTCTGGGGCGAGCGCTTTGATGCTTACACCGATCAGGGCGTTATCGTTCGCGACGGATGCGTGGAGCTTCACCGCACCGAGATTGACGGCCGTTACGTTTCTCCCCAGCTGCAGACCGGCGCGAATACCTTTGACCATATGAGCGCCAATCGCTCGAATCCTTGGGGGCAGGACGGCATCTGGCCGTTTGAGGAGATCCCCACGCCCAAATTCGTGCATCGCTACGGCTATTATGAGTGCCGCTGCAAATTCCAGAAGCACCCCGAGCTGATGTGGGCGGCGTTCTGGATGCAGTCCCCCTCGATCGGTGCGCGCATCGAGCCCGAATGGGCAGGCATTGAGTGTGACATCATGGAGTGCTTTTCGGTTGGTAAGGGCTCCACGGGCAATATCATGAACGGCTACGGAAAGCAGTATACAAGTGACGGTCGCGTAAAATACGATATCGAAGAAACCGCAGACGGATGGCATACCTTTGCGATGGATTGGCGCGAGGACGGATATACCTTCTACTGCGACGGAAAGGAAATTTCCCGTTGCAATAAGCACGTGTCCCACGTGCCCGAATTCCTTCTTCTGACCACCGAGGTGCAGGGCTACCGCTCCGTGAAGCAGGGCAAGTTCCAGCTGCTCAACGGCGGCGTGCAGGAGGATCCGCCCTATGTGATCAAGGGCGAATTTGAGGACGATGCATTCATTTGCGACTACGTGCGCGTGTTTGACCGCGTAGAAAAGTGAGAGATTTATATGAAATTTGCACTTGTTACCGGCGCTTGCATCAATACGGGCGTTGCGGTGGTTGAAAAATTCTTATCCGAGGGCTGGGGCGTTGTTTTCACGGGAAGAAACGCGGAGAGAGTGGCCGATGCGAAGGAAAAATATCTTGAAAAATTTCCGGAGGCAATCGTTTTGGGTTATGCCTTGGATTCGCTCCTGGATGAAAGAACGGTGGACGAGGGAGCGATGGATGCGCTCTTTGCGCTTCTGGATCAAAAGGGAATTTTGATTGAATGCCTCGTTCTGAACGCGGCCGATCAAGGCCTTAGCATGAAGGTTTTCGAAAATCCCTTGACGGATTTTATGCGCGTTATGAACACCAACGTGACC
>JAZQWS010000069.1:0-1000 GCA_045632465.1 Eubacteriales bacterium | reverse complement strand
GTCCGCAAAAGCGCAACGGAGTGCCAGCATCATGCGGGAAAGCTCACCGCCCGAAGCGACCTTGGAGAGCGGTTGGAGGGGTTCGCCCGGGTTTGCGGAAACGGCGAACGCCACTTTATCCACACCGTTTGTGGAAAACTCGGGAAGCGCCGTGATCTCGATGCGGAAACGGACCTTCTCCATATCGAGAAAAACGAGCTCATCCGTGATCTTCTTTTGCAGATATTCCGCGGCGCAGCGGCGTTTTTTCGTGATCTCTGCGGCGATCGCTTTCATCTTGGCGCGAACATCGGCAAGCTCGTTTTCGAGGTCCTCGGAAAGCTCACCCGACATTTCAAGGTCGTGCAGCTTTGCCGCGATGCGTTCGCGGTATTTTTTGATCTCCTCGACGGTGCCGCCGTATTTTTTGCGAAGCCTTTGGAGATTATCGAGGCGTTCTTCGATCTTATCGAGAAGCTCAGACGGGTTTTTGATACCCATATCACATTCCTTGCGGATGGTTTCTGCGATATCCTCGATGCGATAACGGAAATCCGCGAGCGTTTCAGCGAAGGTGTTCGCTTCTCCGAGCACGCCCTCGAGCGCGCTGAGCGATTCTTCGGCTTTTTCGATCAGATCACAAGCGGAAAACCCTTTTTCATTTTGATAGAGAGCGCGGTAGATCAGCTTTGCGTGTTTGCCGATCTTTTCAGCGTTCTGAACTTTTGTTCGCTTCTTCTTCAGCTCGTCTTCCTCGCCTTCGCGGGGGTTGACGGAATCGATATCCTTGATCTGATATTTGAGAAGCTCGATGGTGCGCGCCTTCTCCTGCTCGTCGTGAGAGATCTCGGCGATGCGTTTTTTGATCTTCTGCATCTCGTGATAGTGTGTGAGATATTCTTCTTTCTCTTTTTCGGCAACAACCGCGTCAATTATATCATCACGCTGTATCTTTCTGCCCTTCGCTTTCTTTTCTTCGGCAACCTCAAAGGTATTTTCGATAACATCGGTAATCGGTTCT
>JAZQWS010000068.1:0-43254 GCA_045632465.1 Eubacteriales bacterium | reverse complement strand
GAATAACCCCTTTTTATCTCTTCCGGATCATAGTCACAAACGGTGTTTCCGTCTGCAATTGTACCGGGACGATCCGTTAAGCGCGAAATATATAGCATGGACTCCGCGAGCGTCGTCTTTCCACCCCCGCTATGTCCGAGGAGTGCAACATTTCTAATACTTTTGGTAAAAACTTTTTCCATGTGTTTGGTTCTCCTGTATGCTATAATTTGATGCCGAGCACCATTTTGCTCACACATCTTGATTTTATTATACAACATGGCATTCCGAATTTCAAGATGTTTTTTTGACTTAAACCAACATAGCGCGTAGAAAATAATAGTTCATTTTTGTTTATTGTGCACAATTTTATAAAATGAAAAAGCGAGGCAATCGAAAAAAGATTCGATTATCCTCGCATAAAATGTATTTTAAAAAGCTATATAAAATATTTAAAATAAATTGTTTAGAGAGAATCTTCCGAATGTTCGGATTCTTGCTTGCGAAGCTTCATATTCGCAAGCGCTTGATAAATGTTTTCAATACCTATCAGGCTCACACCACTCGGCACACGAAGTGAAGGTATAATATTTTTTTTCGGAAGAACGATTTTCGTAAATCCGAGGCGCACAGCCTCTTTCACACGATATTCTATATGCGAGACTGCACGCACCTCTCCGGCGAGGCCAATTTCTCCGAAAGCAATCAGATCGTCTGCAATCACACGATCTGTGATGCCACTGATAAGGGCCATCGCAATTGAAAGATCTGCGCTTGGCTCATCAAGACGAATACCGCCGGCAACATTCAAATACACATCATTTTCATAAAAACGAAGTCCCATCCTTTTTTCAAGCACAGCCATCAAAAGGCACATACGATTGTAATCAAATCCATCCGCCGTACGTTTTCCGACGGGATAGGTAGTTTTCGTTACCAATGCCTGGATCTCCGAAATGATCGGACGACTTCCCTGCATCACGCATCCTGCGCAAGAGCCACTTGTGTTTTTGGGGCGCTCTGCCATCACAACCTCGCTGGGATTAGGAATTTCCTCCAAACCGCGCTCTCCCATTTGGAACACGCCGATTTCATTGGTTGATCCGAAGCGATTTTTGATCGCACGAATGATACGGTAGGAATTCGTTCGCTCTCCTTCGAAATAAAGAACGGCATCCACCATGTGTTCAAGTATTTTCGGACCGGAAATTCCGCCTTCTTTATTAACATGACCAACAAGGAAAACGGCCGCACCGCTACTTTTTCCGTAATGAATCAAGGATAAGGCGCACTCACGTACCTGTGTGATACTTCCGGGAGCAGACGTAAAGCGATTGCTGGAAAGTGTTTGCACAGAATCTATTATAACGACTTGCGGCTGAATGCGTTCACATTCTTCTAAAACCGCCTCTACATCGGTTTCGGTCAAAAGAAAGATATTTTCCCCCTTAATTTCCAAACGTTCGGCACGAAGCTTTAATTGACCGTTAGATTCCTCTCCGGACACATACAAAACACGGCGTTTCTCCGAAAGTACATCACAAATCTGCAAAAGAAGTGTGGATTTTCCGATACCGGGCTCGCCGGAGAGCAAAACAGCGCTTCTTTCCACAAGTCCGCCCCCGAGCACTCTATCCAGCTCCGCCATTCCGGTTGTTGCACGCAAATAATCCGGCTGTGATAATTCCGAAAAAGGAACAGCTTTATTTTTTGAGGATACACGCGAACCTGTCTTTGCCTTTTCTTCCTGCACTTGCTCTTCGTCATAAGAATCCCATGCGCCACAATCCGGGCATTTTCCGATCCATCGGATGCTGGTTGCACCGCATTCTCGGCAGACAAACAAAACCTTTGGCGTTTTCATTGCAACTTCCTTTTATTTTTTCTTTGTATTTACATCTATTATACCACATAAAATGGCAAAACACAATTGTTTTTGATATTCTTTTTCGCAAAGTTTTTCACACTCTGATGAATTGGATATAAAACCACATTCAATCAAAACAGCGGGACATGTGAGATTTTCCATTAGATAGAGCCCCGCCCCCTCTCGGATACTTCGGTTATTATTCGGTTGCAGTTTTTCCTTCACCTGCGATTGTACGGATGCCGCCAATATGTAGCTTTCTTCGTGATTCCCCGAATAAAAAACCTGCAAGCCATCATATCTTGGATCGGAAAATGAATTCATATGCAGACTAACAAACGTAGCATCGGGATAGCTTTCTGCAATCCTGACTCTATTTTTCAAATCGTATATTTTCCGCAGCCCTTTGATATTCTCCTCATCAGTATAAAGAAGTTTATCCTCCGTTCGCGTATATACTACGGTGTAACCGAGATCGGAAAGTTGGCGTCCCAGCTCCATAGTTATCGTCAAATTGAGATCCTTTTCATAAGCGCCATTTTTTCCTATTGCTCCGCAATCCTCCCCGCCGTGCCCCGCATCCAATATAAAAACACGCCCGGATTTCTCTTTCTCTACCGAAACACTTTTAGCGCAAGATAAGAGAATCGGAGTAACCGCCAAAAGAAAAACAGTTAAAATCAAGAACGGAAAAAACAAAGTTACCACGCCGCTCTTCTTTTCCTTAAAAACATACTCAAAAAACATAACGACCTCCATACGGTAAACCATATGGAGGTCAAGCATCAAGTATTCTTAGTTTTCCTTATTTCCTTTGAATATATCCGCAATATGGCGGCATCCGTGCCCCATGCTATAACCAAAATGCACGACAAGAACGCCAAGCGCCGTCAGCACAACGAAGCCAACCGATTGCCAGAAGAAGAAAATATCCGGCGAACTAGCGCTCAAGGGCTCGAAAGCAAATTTCAAAGCACCCATATACATCGCAGACGTAAATCTCAAAAGCACGTTTGGGATCGAGAAAAGGAGATCAAAAAATCCTGCATCGGTCAAAATATAAATTCCCTTTCCGATGATGCTGAGAAGCGCAAAAACAAAATTGGGTGCGCCTGCAAAAAGACCAAGGTACAAGCCCTTGTATTTATTGTAAATCATGCGGCCCGAATCAATGCGGATACGATCCTTTGCTCCAAATTCCCAAGCCGCGTAGTAAAACAGAACGTAGAGAAAAAGCGTGGAAAAAACGGATACCGCAAGATAAAGAGTCAATATCCAATCGTTATTCCCGACAATTGAAGACGAAAAATATAAAATCAACGAAAATACAGTCATTCCAAACTGGTTGATGTAAAGGCGAACAATATCATATGAGTTTTCTTTCAAAAATCGCATAGGCACTCCCAAGTGTCATATTTTATATCTATTTTAACATAGCATGAAAAAAAAGCAAGGCAAAACGACAAATGTTTACACTTTATCCACTAAAATTAAAATTTATTTTGTATAATAGAAGTAGTGAAAAACGGAGGTGATGCTATGGCTGTGCTTGAAATGAACAATGCTGAATTCCGCACGTTTCCAAAAATCCTTCAGGAATATGCCTCATACACAACGGCGATACGCGGAAACAGCCCCCAAACTATTTGCGAATATCTACTGGATCTGCGCACGTTTTTCCGTTTTTTAAGAATGCGTGAGGAAGGAGCTGATTTATCTGCCGAAGAATTTGAGGCACTCTCTATCAGCCATATCACCTTAGATGATGTTAAGCGCATAACGACGCAAAATATCATCGATTTTATCATGTATATCGCTACGAAGCGCGAAAATACCTCCAATACGCGTATGCGAAAGCTTAGCGCGATCAAGTCCTTTTTTCATTATCTTTATACAAAAAAGCACTTGATTGAAAGCAACCCCGCCGCCGATGTGGAAGGACCGAAGGCAAAAAAATCCCTTCCAAAATATATGACCTTGGAGGAATCGATCCGTTTTCTTTCCGCCATCCAAAATGATATTGAATCCAAAACCGTGGCGAGAGATCTTTGTATTTTCACCTTGTTTCTGAATACGGGAATGCGTTTAAGTGAGCTTGTTGGTCTCAACATTGACAGCTTCGACTCCGATCTAACGCAAGTAATGGTTCTCGGAAAAGGAAACAAAGAGCGTATGATCTATCTTAATAACGCCTGCAAAATAAGTCTGCAGGATTATCTGCGCGTTCGCCTCGATCCAAGATATATCCGAACCGACGAAAAGGCTCTTTTTATCAGCCGCCTTGAAACCCGCATTTCCGTTAAAACAGTTCAATGGTTAGCCTATAAATATCTGGAAGCTGCAGGGCTTGGACATCGTGGACTTTCGGTTCATAAGCTTCGTCACACCGCGGCAACGCTAATGTATCAGACCGGAAAGGTAGACATCCGAGTTCTCAAGGATATACTCGGACACGAGCAATTAAACACAACACAAATATACACTCACGTCGTGAGCCGAAACATCGAAGAAGCCATGGAACAAAACCCACTTTCTGACATCCAAAAGAAACATTGATTTTATGGAGAAAAAATGAAATTAGGAGAAAAAATAAAGGCAGAACGAATTCGTCTCGGATTGACTCAAAACGCAATCGCGGGCGATTTCATCACCAGAAACATGCTCAGCTGCATAGAATCCGGCAAGGTTCAGCCTTCGATCGAAACACTGAAATATCTTTCAGAAACCTTGAATTTGCCTATCGGATATCTGATGGACGAAGAAGCGAATCTCTTTTCCTATAAAAAAGAAAAGGCAATCCCAAACATAAGAAAAGCATATGCACAAAAGAGATATCAGGATTGCCTTACATTGATAGACTCGCTTGGCGAAATGGATGATGAGATTCGATTTCTTTACGTTTGCGCCTCCTTTTATTATGGAAAGCGCTTAACAATCGCCGGAGATCTTCGCCGCGCCGAACAGCATTTCGAGAACTGCAAAAAGCACATGGATAGCTGTATTTATCCAACAGAAGAATTCAAAGCACTGATTCCGCTCTATAGTGCCATTGTGAGAAACATCCAATCCCCCCTATTGGAGCTCGATGCAGAAGCTTTTAACAAACACATATTTTCCTCCTACGATTACGAATTCTTCCGTTATCTTCATCAGGATCAAGAATTTTCCTATGAGAATGAAGTCTTTCGCCTGCACATGGAAGCGAAAGCTCTTCTGCGCACGAGAAAATACAACGAAGCAATTAATATTCTTCACAAGTTAGAGGATATGAAAGGCCCCGAACAATATAACTCCTGCGTTATCCTCAGCGTTTACTCCGATTTGGAACTCTGCTATAAGGAGCTTATCAACTTCGAACAAGCTTATCGCTACGCCAATAAGCGTATTTCCCTGCTGGAAGGATTCCGTACTTAAACAAATTCTTTGAGGCTTCCGAATCTATATCCCATCGCACGCCACGCCTTGATGAGATCGGGCAAAATTTTTGCATTGGTCGAAGAAGTTGGATGAAGTAGGATAATCGCTCCATTGTGTGTATTTTCAAGGAGAATTTTCTTAGCTTTTTCCGTATTCATTTGTTTGTTGTTGTCCCAATCTGCATAAGCCAAGCTCCAAAAAAACGTTTTATATCCCATTTCTTTTGCATAGGAAAGGTGATCTTCATCGTACTTTCCTTCAGGAAAACGGAAAAATTTCTCCATCGTCTCGCCGGTTTGTTCTTTATATACACTTTCGAGTCGGGAAAGATTTTCGCACATTTCTTCTTTAGAACACTGTGTCATATCCGCATGATTTTCCGTGTGATTGCAAACGATATGCCCTTCTCGGCTCATTCTTTTCACAAGATCCGTGTTTTTTCTTATGATATGCCCAAGGAGAAAAAATGCACCGGGAGCGTTTTCTTCCTTCAGTGTATCCAATATCTTTTCAACATTTCCGTTTTCGTATCCTGCATCAAAGGTGAGATATAAAACCTTATCAGTATCACCGTCTGTTTTACATGGGTCTATATAAAAAGCATCATACATCTCGATCGCCTTTTCATCATCCGGCAATATGGGACGTAAATTCCCGTTCTTTTTTATATAGAAGCTTTTTCCGTGGCACTCGGTCGCAAATACATTGCCGGAAACAAGCGAAAAAATCAAAATTGTCAACGTAAAAAAAGCCAATCCTCTTTTTATAATCATTCTTGCACAAGAATCCTTTCTTTTCACTTCCCTTTTATTTTTTTCATTTTCTTTATAAAAAAACAAGGAAAAATTACTTACGCTTGTCAAACAAAGTAAAAAAACTCCGATAACATCAAAAAAGATGCTATCGGAGTTTTTTTCATTGTAAGCAGACTTAAGGAGTTCCCCAAGCAGAGGCAACACCCAAATAAGAATGACTGTACGAAATATGGTTGCTCTTTCTTGTAGCAGGCAGACGAGGCTCATCAAGCTCCTCGATGAAATCAATTTTTCCATCCAGATACTCGTTTACACGATAAATGGTCGTCTTCAAACGCGCAATTACTCCACCGTAACGGCGCTCGATCACATCAAATCCAAATGCCTGGTTTCTCAAGAACCAAAGCGTTCTATACTTCAGCCATTGATCCTCCACCAGGTCGATCAGCTTCGGAACATCGATGTCGATAAGCGACTTGAGAGCCACATTGTCCTTTGCGAGATATGCATCGCGAAGGCGTATACCGATATCGCACTTTTCAATCAACGTTTCGCAAAGAGAGATATAAAATACAAGCGTTTGCTCATACTCAGGATATTTTCCTACATATCCCTCAAGTTTTTTCTTCTGCGCAAGGAAATGCGCTCTGAAATCAAGCTTCACGGGCTCGGTATCAAAGAGGCCGGCAAGAGGATCCTGCCACATAAGATAGAACGTGGGATTCACGAGAGAAGGCGAGCTGTCCAGGGTTCGAGCAGTCGTATTTTCAGGCGCCATGGAATCCACAATATCATCCTTCAGCGCAAGAAGATCCTCGACATGCTCGGCATTGTCGATATCTGCAATATCCAAAATCATCTGCGCAGGTGCCTTGATGCAGAAATCGCAGCGATGCTGAATCTCTTCGTACGTGGGGGCATCATTATACATATGCTCCGCATACATCTGGAAGCCAAGGAAATTACAGAAGAAATCGCGTTCTGTGCTTCCATCTCCCCAAGTGGTATCAATAATATTCTTAACTCCGAGGCGCTTGCAAAGCGGCAGAGCCGATTCCGTTGCGGCGCGCGTGAGATAATAGTTTACGCAGAAGCCATGCCAATCCTGCACAGCACCGCCAAACCACATCGTTCTTCCGCTGGATTTAAGCGAACGGATTTCCTGCTCGAGATTGGTAGTATCCAAAGAGGTATAATCCCAAGCAGTCAGCTCGATATTTTCGGGAATCTTATTCTTCATTTCTTCGGGAACATCATGATTGGTAATATCAAAACCGGTTGCCGCGCCGCCGATGCGGAAGAACATATCTGCCCAAATATTCGGCTGAAGTCCCATGCGCTCACAGATCTCAGCTACGCGCTGAAGATGCTCGCAGAAGATGTCCTCGCGAGGAACAAGACCATGCTTTACACGGTATGCGCCGGTTCCAAGGCTCATCGTTTCATCAAAGCCGATATGTACACGCTTGGTGCGAAGCGGGCGCATTGCCGCCTTCAGCATGCATTCGATGAACCGATAGGTTTCCTCTTCACCAACAAGCAAACAGTTGGGCGTATCTCGAATGGGGGCAAATTGTCCCCAGTGCAACGTATGTCCAAGGTGACCAAGACACTGGATAGCGGGAATGATCTCAATTCCGAGTGCATATGCGTAATCATCAAGCTCTTTAATCTGCTCGTCCGTATGTCTGCCTCTCATATATCCGAAATACTCGTATTCCGGAACGTGATAGGATTCCTCTCTATAGAAAAGGAACATATTCAGACCCATCATTGCCATCTTACGCATGCAGCTTTTCAGTGCATCTACATTCATCAAAGAACCATGCGAAAGATCCACCATTCCGCCACAAGTATCAAACTTCGCCCATTCTTCCTTGGCGTAGGGCTTCTTTCCATCCTCGGTTTCCTGCAAAAGAAGGCCGATCGCACGGAAAAATTCGCAGGGGCGACTATACGTAATGGATGCTTTCTTTCCATCAAAGGAGACCGCAAGATGATCTCCCTTCACAACGGCCGTTTCGATTCCGCAAGAACAGATCGAGAATCCGTAATCCGGAGCAAGAATTTTCAATCCCGCTTCAACATCTGAAATATCCCCTATAAAATTGAAAATCATTATAAAGACCTAACCTTTCAAAAATCAAATTGTTTTGTAAAGCGGGCCGTATGCCGCGCAAGCTCTGTAATCCTGGCCTTCCTTATCGCTTCCGAAAGCACTCCAAACCGCAGGACGGAAAATATCCTTCGCAGGAACGTTATGCATACAAACGGGAATTCTGAGCATCGAAGCCATCGTCAAAAGATCTGCTCCGATATGTCCGTAGCTGATTGCGCCGTGGTTCGCGCCCCAATGGTTCATTACCTCATATGCGTTCTCAAAAGGAGAGCCGCTCGCGCCGTCGCAACGAGGAACAAACCAAGTGCAAGGCCAAGTGTAATCGGTTCTCTTCCAAAGCACGTCAGTTACCTCATCAGGAAGATCTACTGTCCATCCTTCTGCAATTTGAAGCACAGGTCCGAGTCCTTTCACAAGATTCAAACGAATCATCGTGCAAGGAATCTCCGCCTTCGTAACAAATCGAGAGGAGAATCCGCCGCCGCGGAAATAGCCTGCATCTGCGGGCGCCCATTCTACAGCATCCATAATCGCCTTCTGATCCTCTTCGGTTACGTTATACCATTCCTTCATGGTACCGTTTCCGTTTTCGTCCTTAGCACGGCAATTGGCATCCAGACAAGCCGCGCCGGAGTTGATCAAATGGATAAATCCATCCGCTTCCTTCGCGCGTCCCTCAATATCATAACCGGTTGCGCGCTTTACCGCCGCTCCCGACCAATAGGTGCGAACGTCTGCAAAAATCTGCGCACGATTCGTTAGAAGCTTCATAAAGAGCATTCCGATGCCATTCAGCGTATCATTCTCTGTTGCAAGAATATAAGGCTCACGAGCGCCGTTCCAATCGAAGGAGGTATTGAGAATAGATTCACCAAAATCGCAGTTCGGATAAAAATCCGTCCACTGACGCTGTCCTTGGAAGCCTGCGGCGATAGCGTTATGTCCAACAGCTTCTTCTTCGCATCCCTCGGGCAGGTTTGCATTTCCGTTCATGAGATCCTTAATGATAACAGCCATCAAAACGCAGAATTCAAAATCCTTTTTCTTTTGCTCATCGGATTTGCGAAGCCCATCCGGATTTTTATCAAATCCCATCTTACAGGTCTTTTCCGCCCAAGCCAAGGCTCTCGCGTATTCTTCCTTGTTGTAGATTCCTTCGCTCATACGGCGAATAACCTCAACCTCATCCACAGACTCCACACGGAGGCCAAGATATTCCTCCATAAAGTTTACATCAATCTGCGAGCCTGCAATGCCCATGCAAAGCGATCCGATCTGGAGATAGGATTTTCCGCGCATAGTTGCAACCGCAACGGCGGCCCTGGCAAATCGAAGAAGCTTTTCCTCTACATCCGCAGGGATAGTAGCATCATTCGCATCCTGAACATCATGTCCGTAGATGCCAAAAGCAGGCAAGCCCTTCTGCGCGTGTCCTGCAAGAACAGCCGCGAGATAAACCGCGCCGGGACGCTCCGTTCCATTGAAGCCCCAAACCGCTTTGATCGTGTGCGGATCCATATCCATAGTTTCCGATCCGTAGCACCAGCAGGGCGTTACGGTAATTGTCACAGATACGCCTTCTTTTCTGAACTTTTCAGCACAAGCAGCCGCTTCGGCTACTCGACCGATCGTTGTATCCGCAATAACAACACGGACAGGATCGCCGTTTGAATACTTCAAGCTTTTTGATAAAAGCTCGGCAACGCCGTTAGCCATGCGCATCGTTTGCTCCTCGAGCGATTCCCTCACACGAAGCGGACCGCGACGACCATCTATCGTGGGGCGGATTCCAATCACGGGATATTCCCCGATCAATCTGTTTTTAGCCATTGAAAAATCTCCTTTTTTTATCAGATCTATTGACATTATTATACTTCAATGCTATAATTTAGTCAATCCATAAAACAAGCAAAAATCTTAACAAAACTTAGGTGATATAAAATGAACTCTACCGTTTCTCTCCCATCTGCCGGACATTACGACGATTTCGCAGTCTCTTTTGCTGAAAGAAGAGATGTCGGAGACGAATGGAATCTGATTGAATGGAATAAAAAGCATCTTGAGATCGATTGTCATCGTCTATATTACAGAACCGATCCTAATGGCGGAAAAGCGACGCTACATTTAATCGACCGAACCATTGAATTAGAGACCGGAAAGCTGTATTTCATCCCTGCATTTACGATTCTTCAAAGCAAAATCAACGGACGCATGAATAAATATTATATCCATTTTCGCTCCAATTCACCGGAGTTACGGCTTCACCGCTTTTTATCCAATCAATATTTTATCGATAGTACACCTATGACCGAAGCACTTTTTGAGACGGTCATCGAAAATTATACTAAAAACACAGTGCAGGCTAAAATGAAGGTGGACGGCGCGATGCAACTCCTGCTTTCAGATTTTTTTAAGGAATCTTCCTCTGCGCACAAGGATCTCGCGAGATTTGAATCCATTCTTTCTTATATTGAAGAAAATTACAATGTCGAAATTCCGATTTCGCTTCTTGCGGCAAAAATGAACGTGAGCACGCTTTATTTTTCAAATTATTTCAAAGCCACATTCCATATCAGCCCTAAACAATATATATTGAACAAGCGCCTGGCAGAGGGTCAACGACTCTTGCTTGAAACGGACATGACAATTAGAGAAATCGCAAATTCCGTTGGATTTGCCAATGAAAACTATTTCTCTGAATTCTTTGCCTCAAAAATCGGGATCTCCGCTTCAAGATACAGAAAACGCGCCCTTCCCAAAGAGCGCGTTTCAATTCTCTAAAAACAAAAGCACAGATAGAAAAGCGACTTTGCTTTCAAACTATCTGTGCTTTTTATTTAATTACTTATACTTGCGCTTTCTTGCAGCTTCCTGCTTCTTCTTGCGCTTAACACTGGGCTTCTCGTAGTGCTCTCTTTTGCGGAGCTCAGTCAAAACACCGGACTTTACGCACTGTCTCTTGAAACGACGAAGCGCGCTATCCAAAGTCTCATTTTCTTTTACTCTGATTTCTGCCATCTTTATTTCCCCTCCCTTCGCTGTGCAAAGAGATATTCATCTCAAATAATCACTTTACTATTATAATGTATTTTTTTTGTTTTGTCAATAGTTTTTTTATATTTTTTTGCTTTTATTAAAAAATCTGTTTTTTTGCCGCTGTTAAGGTGTTTTTCATCAGCACCGCAATGGTCATAGGACCAACACCACCGGGCACGGGCGTGATCGCAGCAGCCACAGCCTCTGCCTCTGCTGTTGCAATGTCGCCGGCAAGAGTACCATCGGGCATGCGGTTGATTCCAACGTCGATGACAACCGCGCCGGGCTTAATCATATCTGCACTGACGAAATTAGCTTTTCCTATGGCAACGATCAAAATATCGGCCTGACGCGTAATTTCGGGAAGATTCTTCGTGCGTGAATGACAAACCGTTACGGTAGCATTCGCCTCCAGCATCAGATGCGCCATCGGCTTACCAACGATGTTACTGCGACCGATAATAACACAATGCTTTCCTGTAATCTCAAAATTATAATAGCGAAGCAACTCCATAACACCCGCAGGCGTGCAAGGAAGAAAATCATAATTTCCTGCAACAAGATGACCAACATTCATCGGATGGAATGCATCCACATCCTTCTTAGGATCGATTGCAAGAAGCACGTTTTCCTCGCAAATATGGCGCGGCAAAGGAAGCTGAACCAAGATGCCATGAATATCCTTGTTGTTATTCAACTCGGCGATCAGCTTTAAAAGCTCAGCCTCTGTTGTTTCTTCGGGCAAGGCATATTCATGCGAAGCAATGCCAACAGCAAGGCAAGCCTTGTGCTTATTTCTTACGTAAACCGCAGATGCAGGATCATTTCCAACCACAACAACGGCCAATGCGGGAGTAACACCCGTTTTTTCAATAAAATCCGCTACCTCATTCTTTACAGTTTCCTTTACATGTGCGGAAACCAATTTTCCATCAATTAACATATAATAACTCCGTTAACCTTTAATATATAATGGTTTTTCTGTTTTTTTAACTGCATGGTAAATAAGAATTCCAAGACAAAGCGCAAAGATCACTACCGCAAGCACCTGGGAAATACGAAGATTTTCCAGGCCAAAAATCTCCGGAAGATACAGTGAATCCGTGCGCAAGCCTTCGATCCATGCGCGTCCAAGGCCATACCAACCGCAAACGGCAACAAATATCTGACCGTCATACTTACGCTTGGTATAAAAAAGATTGATCAAAACGAATCCCAGAATATTCCAAAGCGACTCATAGAGGAAGCAAGGGTGCACCATTATGGTTTCGTAATAAGTCAAATTGTTATTCAACGACATTCTGCAAAAGATATCCGTTGCATACCCAAAAGCCTCACCATTGCAAAAATTGCCCCAGCGGCCAATAGCTTGTGCCAAAATAATTGCAGGCATCGTGCAATCCGCAAAAGCCAAAAATTTGATTTTTTTCACCCTTGCAACCACAAGAACGGCAATTGCACCGCCAATGATGCCACCATAAATTGCCAATCCACCGTCTCGAATGGCAAGCCAATCACGGAAGGTTGGGAAATTTTCCAGTTTCGTCAGAATATAATACAAACGCGCGCCAATGATACCAATCGGAATTGCCGCCAGCGCAAAATCAATTACGTCATCCATTTTCATATTGATTTGCTTTGCGCGATACGAGCAATACAAAACCGCCATAATCATGCCGAAGGTTATAATCACAGCATACCATGCAATTTCGATTCCAAACACGGTAAAAGCAATACTATTTACCTTAAAGGGTTCGATTCCAAGACCCGGAAATCCAATTTCGGAAATATTCATAGTCGGCTCCTTCTTAGATTTTTTTATTCATTGCATCGGCAATCGTTATTCCGGAAAGACGCTTTGCGACGTCTGCACTGATAGAATTGAAGATATAATGATAGATACATGCCGTTTTATCGTTGTTCAGCGTGCATCCCTCTTCTCTATCCAGGCATCGAACAATTGCGATCGGCCCGTCTATTAACTCGATGACACGGAGCAAGGTAATCTCCTCCGGAGAAAGCCGCAGAAGATATCCTCCCTTAACGCCCTTATAGGAATCCACAAGTCCATCCATAACAAGCTTGTGAAGAATTTTCAAGGTAAAACGCAGGGTAACGGAGGTTTCATCCGCTAATGTTTTTGCATCCACAACCTCAGAATGACGTGCCAGTGCAGTAATAATGCGAAGCGCATAATCGGATTCGGAAGTAATTCTCATAGCTCCTCACTTTATTGCTATAAAAGCATATTGGGTGCAGCGAAAAAAACAGCACCCAATACAAAAATATTTTTTATTTTACGTCTGCTTTTTTATACTTATCAAGAATCGTATGTATTTTCTTGGACTGATCCAGCAAATGGCTGATCGTACGGTCATGGTTCAGGGTATCAATGATATATGCGACATACTTGCACATATTTACCTCCTGATACCATTCGCGCTTCAAAAGCTCCGGCATTCTATATACAAGGTTGGTGGTGAAAATCTTGGTGAAAACACCATCGGCATATGCCTTATCCATATTCTCAAGACCATTACAGAAAAGGCCGAAGGTTGCAAATACAAAAATACGCTTTGCTCCCTTTTCCTTCAGCTGCTGAGCTACATCGATTACGGAATCACCCGAGGAGATCATATCGTCAATGATAATAACATCCTTACCGGCAACATCTCTTCCAAGGTACTCATGCGCAACGATAGGATTCTTTCCGTTTACGATAACGGAATAATCTCTACGCTTATAGAACATGCCGAGATCAATTCCCATAACGGAGGAATAGTACATACACTTGCTCATTCCGCCCTCATCGGGAGAAATGATCATAAGATTATCGGGATCGATATTGATATCATCATAAGAATTCAGCATCGCCTTGATCATCTGATAGGAGGAACGCACGTTTTCAAATCCGGAAAGCGGAATTGCATTCTGCACTCTGGGATCATGCGCGTCAAAAGTGATCAAATTGGTTACGCCCATATTAACAAGCTCCTGCAGAGCCTGCGCGCAGTCCAAGGACTCGCGGCTGGAACGCTTATGCTGTCTTCCTTCGTAAAGCATAGGCATAATTACGCTAATACGACGCGCCTTACCACCGATCGCTCCGATGATACGCTTCAAATCCTGAAAATGATCGTCAGGGCTCATAGGAACCGTCATTCCATACATATTGTAGGTTACACCATGATTAAAAACATCGGCAATAATATAAACATCATTTCCACGAAGGGACTGACGGAGCGCACCCTTAGCTTCTCCGCTTCCAAAACGAGGACAAGCGACATCAACGGTAAACGTGCCATCGTTGTCATGGCGTCTCCATTCCTTCAGGTAAGAATCCACCTCCGCGGTAAAATTCTCACAACCGCGCATACCAATAACACTAAGCTCTCCGAAAAGACTGTCTTTCATACGTAACTCCCATATATTTGATTGTAAGAGAACCAAAAACTTTTACACATAATATTATATACTATAACTTCAGCAAAGTCAAGAGCAAAACAAAAATCAAATGTTGTCAAAAAGCGCGAAATATGCACACGTTTTTTATCCGAATTCCACAAGGAGGTTCGATTTATGGAGGAATATGGAATCATGATCGTTCGAACAACGACTGCCTCAGGCGCATATCCGGTCGCCGGTGTTAACGTAAGCATCAGCGGCGCATCCGATGTTGGCCATGATACGCGCATATCCATACTAAGCGATGAAAACGGAGTCACACAACCGATTCTTTTGCCAACACCGCCGCGCGTACTGTCACTTTCTCCCGATAACACAGAAGAGGCTTTTTCCAGATACAATGTCGAAATTTACAAAGAAGGATACTATCAAAAAAAGATTTACGACGTCGCGATGTTCTCAGGCATCACTTCCGTTTTACCCATCAACATGATCCCTTCAACACCTTATAATACACAACAGAATGCACCGAGAGAAAATGAAACCGCCGTTATTACAGAAAATCTTAGTTTAAACTGAAAGAGAGCAATCCATGATTGAATACCCAACTATCCCCGAGAAAATAGTGGTTCACTTAGGTGCTCCCACAGAGGATGCCGCCAATGTAACACTTAGCTTTACCGACTATATAAAAAACGTTGCATCAAGTGAAATATATCCAACCTGGCCCGATGAATCCTTGCGAGCTAACATTCTGGCTCAAATTTCTGTAGCTCTTAACAGAGTTTACACAGAATACTATAGAAGCCGCGGCTATGATTTTGATATCACGTCCTCTACCGCATTTGATCAATCCTTTGTTTTTCAAAGGGATATATTCGAAAACATTTCCGATATCGTTGACGAAATTTTCACGAATTATATTCGCAGAAACGGATCGCTGGAGCCACTTTTTGCCGCCTTTTGCGATGGTATCGAGGTGCAATGCGATGGGCTTTCGCAATGGGGCTCCGTAGATCTCGCAAACCGCGGCCTTTCGGCGATAGAAATACTCCGAAGATACTACGGCCAAGACATCGAAATTGTTTCCGATACGCCGATCGAAAATAGCGTTTCCAGCGCTCCTCCAATACCGCTGAAGGAAGGTGACACCGGACGAGATGTTGAATTACTTCAACGGCGACTGAACCGAATCTCGGTGAATTTTCCGAGAATTCCGAAAATTTATCCGGCAGATGGACTTTTTGACATCAGTACCACCGATGCGGTAAAAGAATTTCAAAAAGTTTTCGGCCTCGCCGAGGACGGATTGGTTGGAAAAAATACTTGGTACAGTATACAATCTGTCTACAACGCCGTGAAACGATTATATGAGCTTAATTCCGAAGGCTTAAAGATTGCAGATCTTTCAACGGAATACCCTTCTGAACTCAGCGAAGGCATAGAAGGAGACGGCGTTTTGGTTTTGCAATACTATCTAAGCTATATTGCAAACTACGTTCCAACCGTGCGCTCTGTTACCATTGACGGCAGTTTCGGTCCTGCAACGAAAGAAGCTGTAATTTCTTTTCAAAGGACATATGGGTTGCCGATCACAGGCGTTGTCAATCGCTTAACATGGAATAAAATTCAGGAAATCTATTATAGCCAGGTACAAAATATCCCCTATATATTCAGCGAAGGCGAGATTATTCCCTATCCCGGGCGCATTTTGCGTCTGGGCATTGAAGGAAATGACGTTCGTGTTTTGCAGGAGTACCTATCCTTCATTGCGAAAAAGAACCCTTCCATTCCTGCCATAACGCCCGATGGCGCATATGGCCCTGCCACGGAAGCGGCAGTTCGAGCGTTTGTACAAAGCTACAGATTGCCGGATACCAACGGCCGTGTGAACGCGACGATATGGGATGCGATCGCCTCAATCTATGAGGACCTCTATGCGGGCGCATTGGTTGGCAACGATCAATTTCCCGGATATCCAATCACATAACAAAGGAGACGCAATGTACACACAAAACAACACAGAAGCAGCAATACGCCGCATCCAGGATTATCTTTACGAAATTCATTTATACGAAGGCATCGAATATTTTGCATCGCGAAACGGCATTTATACCGACACAACCATGCGCGCGATTTCAGATTTTCAAAGAAAGCAAAAGCTACCGATCACCGGTATTGTTGACTTCCTCACCTTTGAAAAACTCAGAGATGTTTTTTTCGAATACAGGAGAAAAAACGAAGCAGATACTATTTTACATGTCAAACATGCGTATCCATTAAAAAAGGGATCACATGGCAACGATGTTGAAGTCTTGCATGCGCTGCTACGTGTTCTTGCCGAACATGATGAAAATTTTCCCAGCATTCCACGCTCCACTTATTTTTCCGCTGAAACGGAAAACGCTATACGGTACGTACAGAAAAAGTTTCAAGTAGAAGAAAGCGGGACGGTAGATGCAAATCTCTTTGAAAGATTGGAAAATGAATTGGAAGCAAGACTTGCATTTCTTGAAAAAGAATAAAATTCAAAGCGAATGCTTAATCCTTTTCTTGTCGGTCTATAATTAACAAAAAATCCGTCGGGAGTTGAAATGAGCAATAAATTCACTGAAAAAGCAGAAAAGGTGCTGAACAACACCATTCCTCTGGCACAAAGTCTCGGACATACGTATATCGGAAGCGAGCACATTCTTCTTGCGTTAGCAAAGGAAGAAATGAGCCTTGCAAATATTTTTCTTCAAAAGCAAAGCATTGATGCAAAAAAGATCGAAAATGCAATCAAGACTTATGCAGGAAGCGGACAAAAAAGCCGCTTAACTCCTACGGATATGACACCGCGATGTCGAAAGCTTTTGGAGCTTTCTCACAAAAATGCGCAAAAATACAATACTCCAAAAATCGGAACGGAACACATTCTTTTAGCAGTTGTGGAAGAGCGCGAATGCGTGGCTCGAAAGCTTTTGGAACATTTGGGCGCAGATATTTCACAACTCCGCGATGAACTGATAACTTTTATGCGAAGTAATGATAAAGGGGCATCGGCAACATTCTCAATCAACGCAAGCTCTTCCCTGCCACTTTTATCGCAATATGGGAAAGAACTTACGGGTGCCAGATTTCAGGCGCGCGCAGAACCTATTATCGGACGCGAAGCAGAAACCGATCGTTTAATTCGCATACTTTGCAGAAAAAGCAAAAACAATCCCTGCCTATTGGGAGAAGCCGGTGTTGGAAAAACCGCAATCGTCGAAGGCTTGGCGCACAGGATTACTGTAGGTAACGTCCCTAAGCCTTTGCTTGGAAAAAAAATTTTTTCCGTTGATCTGACCACGATGGTAGCAGGGACAAAATACCGAGGAGATTTCGAAGAAAGAATCAAGAATATTGTTCAAGAGGTAAGTGCCAATCGTGAAGTTATTCTGTTTATCGATGAAATACACACTATCGTCGGCGCCGGAGCGGCGGAAGGTGCTATTGATGCCGCCAATATTCTAAAACCGGAGTTATCGCGCGGAGAAATACAGATTATCGGAGCAACTACGTTAGCTGAATACAGAAAAACGATCGAAAAAGATCCCGCGCTTGAAAGAAGATTTCAGCCCATGGCAATTCGAGAGCCTGACGAAGCCGCAGCACTCCGAATACTCGAAGGGGTCAAAGAACGATACGAAGCCTTTCATGACGTTATTATCATGCCTGAGGCATTAAGGGCTTGCGTTCAGCTCTCGATTCAATATTTGCAAGACCGTTATTTACCCGACAAAGCGCTGGATCTCTTGGATGAAGCTTGCGCAAAAAAACGCATTGTTCATTTTGCGGTTGAAAAATCCGATCAAGCAGAAAAAGAGATCTCTGAGCTTTCCGAAAAAATCCAACAAACAAAAAACAGCAAAACGGAAGCTCTTAAAAACCGAAATTTTTCGCTCGCATTTCATTTAAGAGATTTAGAAAATATTTACTCAGAGCAATATAAATCAGTTTTCGAGAAAAGCAATCATCTTGCTACTAAAAGTATCATAGACGTTGAGCAGATCGAAGAAATCGTTACGGAAATTACCGGTATTCCGGTTCGAGATCTCAACACAAAAAATGATGCACATCTTGAACAAACGCTTAACCGATATGTGCTTGGTCAAAAGCCCGCAGTACGTGCACTTTCAGAAGCCATTCTCCGCCATAAAGCCGGTCTTTCAGATCCCTTGCGTCCCGTTGGTGTTTTTTTATTTATCGGCGAAAGCGGCGTTGGTAAAACAGAGCTCGCCAAAGCACTCTCAAGATCTTTATTTTCTTCCGAAAAAGCCATTATCCGATACGATATGTCCGAATTTTTAGAAAAGCATTCTGTATCCAAGCTTATCGGTGCACCGCCCGGCTATGTTGGATACGAGGAAGGAGGAACGCTGACCGAAAAGATCCGCCGTCATCCCTATTCAGTGGTTCTCTTCGATGAAATTGAAAAGGCACATCCGGACGTTTTGAATCTGCTTCTGCAAATCACCGACGACGGAACACTCACTGACAATTGCGGGCGCACAGTCAGTTTCCGTCATAGCGTGATTATTCTGACATCCAATATCGGTGCTGACAAATTCAAAAACCGTAACGGACTTGGTTTTCTTGAAAACAAAGATCGTCCGAATCTGTCAGACCACCTCAAGAATTACTTTCGTCCCGAATTTATAAACCGCATGGACGAGATTATTCTTTTTTCTCCGCTCGACGAAAAAACGCTTGCAACGATTGCAAAAAATCGAGCTGACGCTCTCATGGAACGAATCGCTTCCATTGGTTATTCATTGCAGATCAGTGATGCTGCCCTCAGTTTTATTGCTAAAAAGAGTTTACGCGCAGGTATGGGGGCGCGCCCTCTCGCTCGAATGTTCGTAGATGAAATCGAAACTCCAATATCAAAAAAAATAGTGGAATACGGCTTAGAAAACAATACACGTATCCTTGTCGACCACGACGAAACGGAAGATATGCTTACATTTCAGTATCTTCCGAAAGAATATACGAAACATCCCCCCATCCCCAAAGATCGATTTATCCCGGCCGCATCCGAGAAATAAGCTCACATGTTATAAAAAACCTCGGCTCTGAGATCGAGAGTATTTGTCTCCGTTCTCTTTTGCCGAGGTTTTTTATTTATTTTTCGATCGGGAATGCCGACTCAACAGCATCCGCCGCAGCCTCAAGATAATCTGCCTCAAAGAGTTCAATCACACCCTTATCAACAAGAGATGCAAGCTCTGTGTCAATCGGAAGCTTTGCCAAAACCTTCGTGCCATGCTTCGCTGCAAGCTCTTCGATATGGCTTTCGCCGTACAGATGAATCACCTTGCCGCAATCGGGACAAACGAGATAGCTGTAATTCTCCACCAGACCAAGAACCGAAACCTTCATCATGTCTGCCATATTGATCGCCTTATCAACAATCATGGAAACAAGCTCCTGCGGAGTGCTTACGATGACAATCGCATCCAGCGGCAAGCTTTGGAACACGGTCAAAGGAACATCTCCCGTTCCGGGAGGCATATCCACAAACATATAGTCAACCTCGTTCCAAACAACCTCGGACCAAAATTGCTTAACAGTTCCCGCAATCACGGGGCCGCGCCAAACCACAGGCTTAGTTTCTTCATCCATCAGAAGATTTACGCTCATGATTTCTATCCCGGTCTTTGTTTTTGGCGGGAACATTCCAAGCTCATTGCCCGTTACAGTTCCAACACCGATACCAAACGCCTTGGGAATCGAGGGGCCGGTGATATCCGCATCAAGAATCGCGCATTGATATCCGCGGCGCTGCATCGATACCGCGAGCATTGAGGTTACAAGAGACTTACCTACACCACCTTTTCCGCTCACAACACCGATTACGCGCTTTACGTTACTCGCTTTATTCATCGGTGCAAGCAAGGACTCTTTTGAGCACTTGGATTTGCACGTAGAACAATCATGTGTACATTCTGCCATGTTTTAATACTTCCTTATTTAAATTTCAAATACAATCAATAACTATTTTATCATTTTTGACCGAGAAATGAATACCGGCAAGTCGGCTTTCATAATGCTCGATCATAGCGCCGGCCAAGAGATCTTCGACATTCTTCTCAATATAACGGCGCATGTTTCTCGCGCCGAATTTTTCGGAATAAGATTCTTTGGCGATCTTTGCAAGTACTGCGTTATCAAAGGTTACGCGAATACCTTTTTCTGCCATATGTGCGGCAACCTTCCCCATCATCAGTTTCGCAATAGACTCAAAATCCACTTGCGTCAGCGAAGCGAATGTTACAATCTCATCCACGCGATTAATGAATTCGGGACGCAAAAACGACGCAAGCGCTCTTTGCGTTTTATCCTTTGCGACCACGCTCTTTTCCATTGCGAAGCCGGAAATCGCAGAGGAAGTTTCACTTCCCGCGTTCGTTGTCATAACAATAATCGTGTTCTCAAAATTTACCACCCGTCCCTGCGCATCGGTAATCTTTCCGTCATCCAAAACCTGGAGAAGAATATTCATTACGTCAGGATGCGCCTTTTCAATTTCATCGAAAAGAACCACGGAATACGGACGGCGGCGAATCTTTTCGGTCAACTGTCCCGCTTCATCATAACCAACATATCCGGGAGGGGCGCCGATAATTCTAGAAACTGCATGCTTTTCCATGAATTCGGACATATCCAAACGAATCAAGGCCTCCGGCTGTTTGAAAAGCTCCATTGCCAAAACTTTTACAAGCTCGGTTTTACCAACGCCCGTCGGTCCGGCAAAAATCATGGATATAGGCGTTTTTCTATACGAAACGCCGGCGCGTTTTCTTCTTACCGCACGAACCACAGCATCCACAGCCTCGTTTTGACCGATCAACTGTGAAGAGATTTTCTCCTCCAACGTTTCTAAAGCACCAAAATCATTTTCTTTAATGTCGGTGGCGGGAATTCCCGTCCAAATTTCAATAACACCCGCAATATCATTTGCCGTCAAGCAAAGATTTTCAAGTGCAGGACGAAGCGAATCAATACGCCCCTCAAGGCGAAGCATTTCCACCTTAAGATCGGCGAGAAGCTTATAATTTTCCTCGGTCTGCTCCTTCTCATTCTCAAGCTTTGCTTCAAGTGATTCTTTTTTCTTCGACATCTCTGCAAGAGACTTTTCTGCCCTACGCATTTCGTTCAGTTCCGGAGATGTCAAGGATGCTCTCGCGGCAGCCTCGTCCACAAGATCGATTGCCTTATCCGGCAGGAATCGATCCGTAATATATCGCTCAGACATGATCACGGCAAGGCGCGCAACCTCATCCGAAATTTTAACGCCATGGAATGTCTCGTAATAACCCTTGATTCCGCAAAGAATTGAAACCGTATCTTCTACGGATGGCTCTTCTACAATCACGGGCTGGAAGCGGCGCTCTAAAGCGCTATCCTTCTCGATATGCTTGCGATATTCCTTCAAGGTTGTTGCACCAATAACCTGAATCTCGCCACGAGAAAGTGCAGGTTTCAAGATGTTTGCGGCGCTCATACTGCCTTCGGAATCACCCGCACCGACAATGCTATGCACCTCGTCAATCATGAGAATGATATTTCCGGCATGCTTCACCTCACGAATCAGGCCAAGAATTCTCTGCTCAAACTGACCGCGGAATTGTGTTCCTGCAACCAACGAGGTTAAATCCAAAAGCCAAAGCTCGCATCCGCGCAAGCGCTCAGGAACTTGGTTATCAAATATTCTCTGCGCAAGAGCCTCTGCAATTGCAGTTTTGCCAACTCCGGGCTCTCCGATCAAGCAAGGATTGTTTTTTTGGCGGCGGCAAAGGATCTGTATCACGCGATCCAGCTCGCGATCGCGCCCGATCATTCGATCAATACGCCCTTGCTGTGCCTTCGCTGTCAGATTCGTTGCGTACATATTCAAAAACTTACGGCCACTTTCCGCCTTTTCGTTTTTTTGCATTTTGGGCGTTTTTTTCTCTCCTGCTCCATTTATCGACGAGAAAGGCGTGCTCATATCTGAGAATATTTTCGGGAAATCGATCGCAGGTGCACCGCCATCGGAATCCTCGGAAACGGCCTCAATCAGCCCCTCCATCTCTCCGCTCATATTCTCGATGTCTTCATCGCTGACACCCATTTTTTTCAATATATCATTGATAGGCTTGATTCCAAGCTCCTTTGCGCACACAAGGCAAAGACCTTCATTGACGGTTTTTCCCCCTTCAAGGCGCGTAATAAACACCACAGCCGGACGCTTTTGGCATCGGGCACATTTTTGAATTTCCATGATTCTCCTATAAAAACTTTAATAATCAAAAAAGACAAAATCGCTACACGCTCAAAAACCAAGCAAAAGATCCAACGGATGGTATTCCCTGAAAAATCCATACACAACACCGCCATCAAATCCGATTGCAGACAATGCCGGAAGTTCCAAAACAAATCCCAAAATCATCGAAACAGCCCAGGCAACGATGAGCGCAAGCGCAACACCAAAGATAACACCGAGAATACGATTGAACCAAAGAAGCGGACCAATATGAAAAATACCGTTTATGATCCAAAGAACGACCGAAAAAAGAACAGAAAAAACAATCAAAAGAAGAACAAAAGCAATCACGATCGAAACCAAAGATACTAAAGGCGCCGTGAATGTTTCCGCAAGCTGTTCCGTCAATGCCAATCCTGCATCCTCCACAACCTGCTGGATATCGATGTCGAAAATACCTGCGGCAATTTTCAAGAGCGTTGGCATTTCTTCCGACACATTCGATGCAGTGATATTTTTATAATTTTCCTGTAAAAAGTTTGAGAGCTTTTCTGTTACCGAGGATTGAATCAAGGGTGCAATAAAACGTGCTGCAACGGCGGAACAGGATTTAATCGTGCAAAACCAAACAGCAACCAGCTTAACAGGCTTGGCAACGGTTTTTACAAATCCACGCTTATATCCCCAAACAAGTCCAACCAATAGGATAACAACCAGCACGAGATCAACGATAAGATTCATTTTATCACATCCTCCGATTTATTTTTTTACTCAATGCATTTATTATACTAAATATTTTTTCCCTTGTCAATGCGATGCACCGAGAAAAACCACATTTTCTTTACCAAACAATCCACAAAGTCTTTCCTTCACTCTATCATTCGCTTCTATATACACGCCACTCATCCTGGAATATCGTCCGGATGACGCATCGTAAAGAAGAATTTCACTCTTCCCCGGATTCAAAGAAGAAAGGCGAAGTAAAACGTCCGTTCGCTTATCGGGCAAAGATGGAAGCTTAATACAAATACGATCCGCAGTCTTTTTTTCTTCCTGCTTCTTTAACGGCGACTTATTTCGTATCGCATCATTGCTTTCCAATGCAAATGCTGTAGAAAGAAGAATTCGCACCTGGTTACTTTCTCCCTCTCCTTCTTCAACAGAAAGCGTTCCCTCAATCAAAACGCCGACCTCTTCTGCCAAGATGGAAGATAAGGAGGAATACTGTCTTGCAAAAACAATAACTTCAATTTCTCCACTTTTGTCATCAATACGAAGAAAAGCCATCGTATCGCCATTTTTGATCTCTTTTTTACGAATGGCGCTAATGATACCTGCGATTTTCACCGCACAACGATCCTTATATTTTGTTTCGAAGGAGGCATTCTCTTCGCTTGCGTCTGAAAGGATATCCGCAATTGAATCCTTCTTAAGTTCTGCAAGATGCTCGGAATAATTATCCACCATATGGCCCGAAAAATACATTCCCGAGCTTTCCTTCTCCAAAATCAAAAGCTCCTTAAGCGGATATTCTGCCACATTCGGATACTCATATGCGCCGTTGGATTCCGCACCGGACGAGGAAGCAAGCGAAAAAAGATCCATTTGCCCGCTGATATTGTTGCGTGCCTTTTCCTGTTCGGTATCCAATATATTTTCATAGCAGGAAAGAAGAGATGCGCGACTTGCACCCAAGCCGTCAAAAGCACCGCATTTTATAAGTGACTCCAGCGTCCTTCTATTAAGTTCCTTACCTCCCAAACGATGAACGAAGTCATCCAATGACGAAAAACGCTCAAAGGAGCGCGCCTCTGCAACGGAAGCGGCAAAAGATCTGCCGACGTTGCGCACCGCCAAAAGGCCGAAGCGAATTTTTCCATCCACAACCGAGAAATCCGCCTCACTCTCATTTACATGAGGCGCAAGCACGTCAATTCCGTGCTTTTGCGCATCGGCAATATACGAGCGAAGCTTATCGGTCGAACCAAGAACGCTCGTCAGGAGTGCCGCAAAATATTCGGCAGGATAATGCGCCTTTAAATACGCCGTGCGATAAGACAAAACGCCGTATGCCGTGGCGTGGCTCTTATTAAACGCATACTTTGCAAAGCTTACCATCTCGTCAAAGACTTCCTCTGCAAGATGTGTTTCTATTCCATGCTCAGAGCACCCCTTAACAAAACGTTCTTTTTCTGCAAGAAGCACGCTTTCCTTTTTTTTAGACATCGCACGACGAACGATATCCGCTTGTGCAAAAGAATATCCTGCCAAGCGGCGGAATATCTGCATTACCTGCTCCTGATATACTATACATCCGTAGGTAACGTCCAGAATCTCGGCCAAAGCGGGTATTTTATACGATACTTTCTCCCTGCCATGCTTTCTCGCAATAAAAGTTCCGATAGAATCCATCGGTCCGGGACGGTATAGCGCAATGGTTGCAATAATATCTTCAAGATTTCCGGGTGCAAGACGACCGAGCACAGCCTTCATCCCCTGCGATTCCAACTGAAAAACGCCATCCGTTTTTCCTTGGCAAAGCAGTCGGAAGGTTGTGGCATCATCTTCCGGAACAGTTGTAATATCAAAGTCCGGTTTTTTGCGGCGTATTGTGCGCTCGGCATCATGAATAACCGTCAGATATCGAAGTCCCAGAAAATCGAATTTCACAAGACCAAGATCCGCCACCGTCGTCATATCAAACTGCGTAACGGCACTTCCGTTTCCTGCGGCAAGCGGAACATAGCAATGTAAAGGCTTTTCGGTGATCACAACGCCGGCCGCATGGGTGGAAGCATGGCGCGGCATTCCCTCAAGACGCTCGGAAATCTCCAAAAGTTTGCGAATTTCAGGGCTACTCTCATATACCGCACGAAGTTCCTTACGTTGCATAGCGGATGCAAGCGTTACGCCGAGCTCTCTCGGAATCAATTTAGCAACCGCATCCACCGTTGCATACGGTAGTCCCATAACGCGGCCAACGTCTCGCACAACGGCACGAGGCGCAAGCGTTCCGAAGGTAACGATCTGTGCAACCTTATCGTTTCCGTACTTTTCCTTCACGTAAGCTATAACCTCTTCACGTCGGTCATAGCAAAAATCGATATCAAAATCCGGCATTGATACACGCTCCGGATTTAAAAAGCGCTCAAACAAAAGATCGTATGCAATTGGATCAACGTCCGTGATGCCAATGCAGAAAGCAACAAGGCTTCCGGCACCCGAACCACGTCCCGGGCCAACGGGAATGTCTCTGCGCTTGGCATAAGAAACAAAATCGCTAACAATTAAAAAGTATGCGTTAAAGCCCATTTTATCGATTACGGAGAGCTCGTACGCAATTCGATCGAGATAAACGGCCTTTTCGTGGCGATCGTATGAAATACGGCCGTTTTTTTCGTGTTTTTCGAGGCCTTGATAAGCATCGAGGCGCAACCTTTCCTTGTGGGAAACGCCGCCCTCCGGCGTAAAGCTCGGCAGATAAAGCTTTCCGAATTCAAAATCAAAATTGCATTTTTCTGCAATCTTAACCGTGTTTTCTATTGCGCCGCGGAATGAAGAAAACAAAGCCTTCATCTCCTCGGTAGAGCGGAAATAATAGGTTTCACTCTCAAATCCGAGCGGCTTTCCATCTGCAAGCGTGCTTCCGGTTTGAATACAAAGCAAAGCGGTTTGCATATCAGCATCCGCTTTTTCAAGATAATGCACGTCATTGGTGGCAACCAATGGAATATCGCATTTTTCCGACAGAAGGCGTAACGCAAAAGCGACCTTCCGCTCATCCTCCATGCCGTGATTCTGTATCTCAAGATAGAAATCTTCCCCGAAAAGTTGCTTCATTTCTAAGGCGTATTTTTCCGCCTCGTCCATGCTTCCCGCTAAAATCAAGGAAGGAATTTTTCCGGCAATACACGCAGAAAGCGCAATCAGCCCCTCGTGATGCTCCGCGAGAAGCTCCATGTCAATGCGAGGACGTGTATAAAAGCCTTCCGTAAAGCTACGAGATACGAGCTCGCAAAGATTTTTATAGCCGATCGCATCCTTACAAAGGAGAACAAGGTGATCGCCCGAGGAATCGGCTCGACCTTCCTTCTGAAAACGCGAGCGGGGTGCTACGTATACCTCACAACCGATAATCGGCTTAATCCCCTTGGCTTTCAAGGAGCGATAAAATTCCACAGCACCGTACATAACACCGTGATCCGTAATCGCCACGGCGTCCTGTTTTTCTCGGATAGCCTTGTCCGCAATCATGGAAATGCGAGATGCTCCATCCAAAAGACTATATTCACTATGCAAATGCAGATGCACGAATTCACCCATGGAATTCACCCCCTTCGTTTTTTATATCAATCATTCGATTCTCCTGCAAGAATCCTGTTTGCTATCGCAACGATGCGATTCAATCGATGCGAAAGACCGGGCTTTGTGATCGGAGGGACAAAAAGCGCCGCAAGCTGAGACAAGGAAAGATCTTTGTATTCCAGGCGCAAGCGCGCAGTCTTTTCCAGCTCCTCCGAAAGTGATGAAAGGAGGCCACGGCTTGCCAAATCCTCAATGGCGGAAATATGGCGCGCCGAAGCCACCACCGCTTTTTCAATATTATTCGTTTCGCAATTGGCAACTCGGTTTGCCGTGTTGCGAATATCGCCTTCTATTTTGGCATTCATCATGCGAAACGCCGTGGCATTCATCATGGCGATCGCAAAAAAATCCTCGATGGATTCGCTACGCTTCAGATACAGAATCGGCGCACCGTTTCGCTCTGCATATTTCATTTCTATGCCAACTTCAGACAAATAAGATGTTAGTGCATTTGTTCTGTTTTTTGGCAAAAATTCAAGGCAGTATTGCTTTTGCGGTGAGGAGAGACGGCCACAACCGACAAAAACGCCCTGCAAAAAAGAAGACGCGCAGGCATGACATTTCGGCATCGGCGTCATGTGCTCGTTTTCTTCTATCTCACGAAGATAGCGCATCGCCGAAGGGCTGAAGAAGCCAATGGATGCCCCTCGTTCTCCCTTCGATCTCGGGATATCATGCGCTTCCTTTCCGAAGAATTCCAAAACCAGTGCACGAACAGCATCCGCAATTTTCTGATTATCAAGGCAAAGAGATACCCTATCCTCCGAGCGCTCTCCGCGCACCGCGAGAACTCCGTGCAAAAAAGCCCTTCTGCAACAGCTGCTTTTCGGCAACTGTGAGACGAGCTCTTCCTTTTGCTCTATGCAAAATGAAGCCATTGGTATTTCTCCTTTGTATTGATAATTTCAATTTCTTTTTGAAGGCTCAAATGAAACCGATCATGCACCTCTGCCTCGACAAGATTCACCAAGGCGATATAATCTTCTGCGGTTGCACCACCTGAATTTATAATAAATCCTGCGTGCTTCGGTGAAACCATAGCACCGCCGATGCGTCGCCCTTTTAATCCCGCACGATCGATGTAATATGCGGCTGAAATTCCGTTGACACGCAAAAATACAGATCCCAAGGAAGGAGTATGTGGCTGAGATTGGCGACGGCGACGGCAAAGCGCGGCCATTTTTTCTGCAGCATCAGGTGCACTCCCTATACCGCTTGATATATCGGCTGATAAAACAATTCCCTCGTTGACTACGGAGGAGCTGCGATATGAAAACGCAAGCTCACTACGCTCTTTTTTCACCACGCGATCAAAGCGCGGATCATAGAAATCAACACTGAGAATACAGTCCGAAATGGATCGATCAAAAGCCCCTGCATTCTGGTATACCGCGCCACCAACCGTTGCGGGAATTCCAAACAATTCAACGAGAGGCACACGTCCCTCTTTCAGCATTGCTCTGCAAAGGGCCGAAAGAGAAACGCCGCATTCCGCAACCGTTTGATTTTTTTCAAAATATATCGAACGCATCCTTTTTGTACAAACCAAGCAAATGCCCCATTCTCCATCAGGCGGAAGGATGTTTGACATATACCCAACCACCTTATAGGGGATACTGTGCGAAACGAGATAAGAAAGAAGGCAAAGAAGCTCTCCTCTATTTTTAGGATACGTTACAAGAGTCACGCTACCGCCAATTCCAACAAAGGACAGGTGCGAAGCGCGCTCTTTTGCTTTGTATTCAATGTTGTGACTCTGCAAAAACAAGCGAAGATCCAAAGAAAAATTCCCCTTTTATCGTTATCCTTGCTCTTCCTTTGTTTTTTTGTCCTCTGTATTAAATTTCCTTGCGCTCGATCATATCGATCGCCGCGTTTTTTTGCGCATCCGTTACCTCAATTCCGCCGAGAATGCGCGAAATCTCACCGATGCGCCCATCTCTATCCAGCGGACGGATGCCTGTTTTGGTAATGCCGTTTACATCCTTCTTCTCAATTAGGAAATGCGTATCAGCAAGAGAAGCGATCTGCGCGCTATGCGTTACAACGAAAATCTGCGCCGTTTCGGAAAGGCTATGCATCTTAAGTCCAATCTTTCTTGCCGTTTTTCCTGAAACACCGGCATCGATCTCATCGAAAATCAACGTGGCAACGCCTTCCTTGTCCGAGAGGGCGGATTTAAGCGCAAGTATAATTCTCGCAAGTTCTCCGCCCGATGCGATCTTCGCAATCGGCTTGGGAACGGCGCCGCGATTGGCACTGACGAAAAATTCAACCGTATCACTACCCGTTGGATACAAAATCTTCTCGCCGCCTGCAAATTGCTCTTTGACCGAAGCAAAAAACACCGTTTTCGGCATATCAAGAAATTCCAAAGTTTCCTTCACAGAAAGTTCAAGACGCGCTGCCGTGCTCACACGTTGCTCATGCAAGCTATCAGCAAGTGCCAACGCCGCTCGATATGCCGCCCGCTCCTGCTTTTCCAAAGAGGAAAGAAGCTCATCCGCGTTTTCCATCTCCTCATATTCCGCACGTGCGCGATCGCGGTAAGCCAGGATTTCCGAGATCGTCAAGCCGTATTTTCTCTTTAAGGTTGAAATATCCGCAAGGCGGGATTCGATATCATTCAAGGCAACCGTAGGATCTACCTCTGCATCCTCGCTATACACAGCGACCTCTTCCGCAATGTCCATCACGGAATACATACAATCTCTGAGCGTTTCGGCATATTCCGCGCACTTCGGGATCACATCCGAAATCTGCGTCAGCGCGGCAATGCTTCGATCCAAAAGCAATGAAACACTGCCCTTGTCACTTCCTCGAAGCGCCTTATATACGAATGACGTGTGCTTCAGAATACGCTCACTACTCTTCAAGCGAACCTTTTCATCCACAAGGCGTTCTTCTTCACCGACTTCAAGAGCCAGCGCATCAATATCGCGTATCTGATAGCTGAGCATTTCCATACGGCGCTCACGCTCTGCGGCCTTAGCCGCCACGTTTTTCTTTTCTTTCCTAACATTATCATATGCAACGTATGCAGCTTTATATTCAGCCAAAAGCGCCTCATAGCCGCCGTATGCATCCAGAATCGAAAGATGCACATCGCTTTCCATCAGCGAACGTGTGTCATTTTGTCCGTGAATGCTGACAAGTGCAGGCATAATCAAGCGAAGCATGGAAAGATTGGCCGCGCGACCATTGATACGGATGGAGGAATGCCCATCTGCAGTAATGCTTCTTTGCACGAGAAGCATACCATCCTCATCGGGGGAGATTCCGGCCGCATCCAAAGCCTTGGCGGCATCCGATCTGAAGCGGCCAAACATACCGCTTACCATCGCGGAGCTTTCACCCGTGCGGATCAATTCCCTCTCCGCCTTTGCACCAAGCAAAAGCCTGATGCTATCTATAATTACGGATTTTCCTGCACCGGTCTCGCCCGTTAAAGCCGAAAAGCCTTCCGAAAAATCCACGTCCAGCCGATGAATGACCGCGATATTTTCAATATGTAAAGAAAGTAGCATATGCGCTCCTTTTTTCTTTTAAATACCAAACGAGCGTTTCAGCTCATTTTTCAAGCTTTGCGCGGTTTGCGCATCGCGCACAACCATCAAAATCGTGTCATCCCCCGCAACCGAGCCGAGAATTCCCTCCAATGCCATCTGGTCTACACAAACGGCAATTGCATTGGCCATTCCCGTTGTCGTGCGAACAACGAGCATGTTCCCCGCACAATCTACGGCAACGATCGAATCGGTGATAGCGGAATTCAAGGCAGAAGCCTTTCCTTCCTTCTTAATTTCGGGCAGCACATACTTATACGTTCCCTTGCCCGTGAGCCCCTTCACCAAGCGCAATTCACGAATATCACGAGAGGCTGTCGTTTGCGTAACGTAATACCCCTCTTTTGCAAGAAGATCAATGAGAGCCCCCTGCGTAACAACCTCGTATTTTTCTATAATCTCTAAAATTTTCTGATGTCTTGCGTTTTTCACGATTGTTTCCTCGCTTTTATATTTCGTTCATCGATCGCATTTTCGCAAATAGCGCATTCATTCGATTTTCCTTACGAAACGTTATCATTTTCAGTTTTTTCTCACTTTTTTGAAGCTGGCAAGAGGCCCCCGCATTCAAAACACAAAAGGGGCGACCGTCTACTGCAATATTCAGCGGCGCTTGCGATCCACAAGAAACCGTTAACTTCTCTTCATCTGAAAAAACAAGAGAGCGATCAAAGAAGGAATGCGGGCAAACGGGCGTTACCAATATCGAAGGATGATCCTGCAGCACAATAGGACCGCCTGCCGAGAAGGAATACGCCGTTGATCCCACGGGCGTTGAGAAAATCAAGCCGTCCGCTCTATATTTCATTGAGGCGCCGTACCGATCCGTCAGCGTTATATAAGTAAGCTCCATGGGGTTGCTATGTGAGAAAACGATCTCATTCACTGCGAGGCGCTCAGCGACTGCCACTCCGTCGATAGAGATCGCAAGCAGCATTTTCTCTTCCACGGTGTATTCACCGCCGACAAGCATTGAAAGCTTGGATATATCCGTCGGCGCGAGCTCGCTGAGATAGCCAAGACGCCCAAGGTTGATTCCAAGAATCGGAATATCAAATTGCACTGCATAATGTGAAGCATCCAGGATCGATCCGTCTCCGCCGATAACGATAATGGCATCCGCATCCATGGGAAAATGCTCGTATGCGATAGCGCCCTCTGCCTCAAGCGGCAAAGAAGCATCGAAAAGAACGGATGCACTGCAGGACAAAAGCTCTGCAATCACGCGCTTAGTCAAAACGAACTGCTTATCCTTCTTCTCATTTGGTATAATAACGATCTTCATTTCGAAGCCTCCCGAAACTAAATCTTTTTATGAAAATGCGCCAGGTATTCCACGTTTCCGTCGCCACCGCGTATCGGAGAAAGAATGGCGCCCTTACAGATGAAGCCGATGCGCTCTGCAAAAGAGACAACGGAAGCAAGCGCGGCCTCGCGCGCTTTCTCGTCCTTTACAATACCACCTTTTCCAATCGCGGCGCGCCCCACCTCAAATTGCGGCTTCACAAGACAGACAAAATCCGCTCCATCTTCAAGAACATTATATACGGCAGGAATGATATAGGTTGCACTAATAAAGGAAACGTCCATCACCGCAAAATTCGGCACGTACGGAAGATCCTCCGCAACGAGATAACGCGCATTGTAACCTTCGATCACGTGAACGCGCGGATCGAAACGCAGGGATTGCACGAGCTGATCTCTGCCGGAATCCAATGCAATCACGCGTGACGCACCGTTTTGCAAAAGGCAATCCGTAAACCCACCACTGGAAGCACCGATATCAATGGCACGTACACCATGTACGTTCAATGAAAATGCAGAAAGCGCACCTTCCAGCTTCGTTCCGCCGCGGCTGGCGTATTTTTTTGCCGTCCTATCCAGGACGATGCTTTCCTCGAGCCCATCAGCGGACATGGACGCTTTATCAAGCACGCGGCCACCAGCGGTAACAGCCCCCGCTTCTATCAGTTGCTTTGCCTCCGTACGGCTACGCGCAAAGCCATTTTCGGCCAAAAAAACATCAAGTCTCATTGGATTCAAAGGGAGCGGCAAAAAGCGAACCGCCCTCGCCCTCCACAAGGATGCTGACACGGCGCTCGGCACTCTCCAACGCGCTATGGCAGATACGAAGAAGCTTTACAGCCTCCTCGTAGGTTTTCATAGCGGCATCCAATCCGAGATTTCCGCTTTCGAGAGCCTTAACGGCGCCATCCAGGCGTTCCATAGCCTCCTCGAAGCTTATACTTTTTTCACTCATTCGAAAATTTCTCCTTATCCTGCACCACAGCAGAGATTTTTCCATCCGAAAGGGTTATAGATAGCGGCGCTCCGATCGCCGCCGATTCAACGGATGAAACAACACTTCCGTTGCTTTCCGCAACGCAATAACCGCGACCGAGAACACGGAGCGGGCTCAGTGCCTCAAGTTTCTCGGCTCGCAACGCAATCTCGTTACCTTTTCTTTCCAGATTAATTTTCAACGCCGATTGCAGTTTTTCCGCAAGATGCGAAAGCGTTTGCCGCTTTCCTTCAAACAATCTGCCGCTGCCTAGCAAGCGCAAGCGATCCTCAAGCGAAGAAAGTCGCTCGCCCTTTCTCTTCACGAGCTGCAAAAGCGCTCCGGATGCACGTTCTGCCGCACCGTCTAACGAAAGAATCAGCTCACGCACGTCCGGAACGGCAAGCTCTGCCGCGGCAGACGGCGTTGGCGCACGGAGGTCAGCAACAAAATCGCAGATTGTAAAATCCGTTTCATGACCGACTGCGGAAATCACGGGCATCGGCATTGCGGCAATCTTTCTTGCAACCGCCTCATCATTAAACGCCCACAAATCCTCAATCGAGCCACCGCCGCGACCGATAATGATCACATCGGCATCCGAGGATTCAAAGTAATGAAGGCCGGCAAGCAAAGAGGCGGGCGCTCCCTCTCCCTGCACGAGCGCAGGATACAAAAGGATATTGGCGAGCGGATACCGCCTGCCTGTTATATGCAAAATATCACGGATCGCCGCACCCGTTGGCGACGTGATAACACCAATCTTTTTTGGGAAAGGCGGCAACGGGCGCTTTCGTTCCTCCGAAAACAGTCCTTCCGCCTCAAGCTTCTGCTTTAATCGCTCATAAGCGAGATATAACGCGCCCAATCCGTCCGGGCGCAAGGAGGTAACGTAGATCTGATACGATCCTCCCTTCACGTAAAGCGACACCGAGCCCGTTACAATCACCTTCATACCGTCCTCAGGAGCAACGGTCAAGGATGCAGCCGCAGAGCGAAACATCACCGCGCGAATCTGCCCCCCCTCATCTTTGATTGAAAAATAGAGATGACCGCTGGAATGGCGCGTGAAATTGGATATCTCACCGCGAACGAAAACACGCGAAAGATGCGCATCGCTTTCCAGCCGCCCCTTAATATATTCATTCAATTCCGTGACGGTAGAGGGCTCGACCTGCGCCCGCTCTCTCAATGAAGAAATATCCATAACGCTCCTTTCCGCAAGGTGAACGGACGATACCGAACACGTGCTATTTATAAAATTCTCGGTTTTATATGCCGAGATGCTTTTTTCTTGCAAGAACGGCAATGCCTACCGCATTGTCCGCCGAATGGAGAGGATCGGCAAAAAATGCACGGAATTCCTTTCCAAGTCTTTCCTTCAATATGGAATTTGACATAACGCCACCCGCAAACACAATAGGGGCTTCTCCAAAGGCTTCCATGCAGGCGTGCGTGGCACGCGAAAGTCCTTCTCCGATATGCGAAAGAAGAAACGCCGCCGTCAATCCCTTGTCCTTCGTTTTCTCAAAAAGAGAAAGTGAAAGATTTTCTGCACCCGAGAAATTCACGTACGTTCCCTCGAGGCGCGGTGCGCGCTTCGGAATCTTTTCCTCGCAGGCAAGCGCAAGTTTCTCCATTGCGGGCCCGCAGGGGAACGAGAGCCCCATAGCAACGCCGACACGATCGATCAGCTGACCGGCATTCAGATCCTTTGTTCCACCAATGCAGGTAGCACGAAAGCCTGCGGCTTCCGCCTCTACGCGAAGAAGCTCGGTTGTTCCGCCCGAAACGTGCGCAGCGTAAAATGGTGAGGCAAGAAGCGATTCACTTCCCGAGGAATAAAGCGCAGCCATGATATGACCGCATTGGTGGGAAAATTGATACAAAGGGACATCCGCGCCCATAGAAAGCGCCGTGGCAGCAGATACGCCCGCCAAAAAGCATGGCATATACGATCCCTCCACGTTTCGCGGCCGAGCGCTGACCCCAACCGCAAAAATATGGCGAGAGCCAACGACCTCTCTTGCGCGCTCTATTGCCTTGGGCAATGCCACTGTGTGCGAAAAAAGGGCATCCGACTGGCGAAGCCCTCGCTTACCTTCCTTTACGGGAAGCGGGTATTTGATATTGGCAAGTTCCGCCCCATCCTCAGCGATCACGGCAACGGACGTTGTGTAATTGCTCGTATCGATTCCGAGAAAGCAACCGCCCATCATGCCTGCGCCTGCTCCTTAGCAATGGCATTCAACACACCGTTTACGAATATATACGTTTTTTCATCATCATACTTTTTGGAAAGCTCGATGCATTCATTGATCGAAACCTTCGCAGGAATATCCTCGCGATAAAGGATCTCGTATGCTCCGAGGCGAAGGATCGCCATGGAGACCAGCGAAACACGCTCCTTCTTCCAACCAACGAGATTCTTCGCAATCACGCTTTCGAGCGCCTCCATATTCTGATATGCGCCGAAAAATACATCCTTTACGTAATCGTTGATCTCAAGCGCGCGCTCTTCGGTTGCCTTTTCCAAAATCTCCTCGGCACTCTCATCCTTTTTGCAAACGCCTTCGTACAGAAGGAGAAAGGCATTTTCTCTTGCTTCTTTTCTGTTCATATTCGCATTTCCTTTACAAAAATCGTTTTATTATTCATATTATACATTTTTTTTGCCGCCTTGTCAACGCCCGCGCGCATATTTTTCTATTTATTTAAAAATTTACACTTAAGACTTGCAATGCTCGAGAAAATGTGGTAGAATATTGGCATTGAATTCAAAGGAGCGACATTTTATGCAAAAGCTTAGGGATATAATCCGCCGCGGCCTGATTTACGAAACCGGTATTCTTATCGCGTTTTATCTTTTTTCCTTCGTGCTTCCCATGGAGCAGCCCGGCATCAGCGCACGCTATTTCTTTCTGATTCTCGGATTTTCGATGATATTTTCTCTGGCACAAGAGATATTTTCTATCAAAAAGCTTCATACCTTTGCAAGATATGCGCTTCATTTTGCCGCATTGCTTGCAAGCTTTATTTTCATTTACTGCTTTGCGGGAAATTATGCAGACAGAGGTCCTTCGAGCTTTTTCGTTGCCATCGTTCTTTTCTCGCTCGGTTACGTTGTGATTGCCGCGCTTTGTGCACTGATTCAAAGCAAGGTGAAGACTAAGAAGCAAAAGGCGACGCCCTCCGCCTATCAAAAGATCTACAAGTGATCTGGAATGCTTGATATGCGAAAGGACCATTGCTCTTGAAAAAATATGAAATTTTGAATGCAAACGCCTTGAAGATCATCGCGCTGATTTCCATGGTGATCGATCACATCGGCGTTATGCTTTTCCCAAATGCGCTCTGGCTTCGCTGCCTTGGGCGCATTTCACTTCCCATTTTTGCCTACATGATCGCAGAAGGATGCCACCACACGAGAAATCCGAAAAAATATTTTTTACGAATTTTCATTCTCGGCGTGCTTTGCCAAATCGTTTATTTCGTAGCTTACGGAACGCTTTATCTTTCCACACTGATCTCCTTCTCACTCGCGGTGCTTGCGATCTTTCTTCTGAAAAAGCTCTGCACGGAGCGAGGAAAATTGCAGATCTTAAAAAACGCAGTGCTTTGCATCGCGCTGCTTCTTCTGATGATTTTTCTCGCGAATCCACCAAGCTTCACCGCGCCTTATGGGCTATATCTCGACTATGGAATTTATCCATTCCTGATTCCCGTTGTGCTTTATTTTATCCCAAAAAAGGAATGGCGGCTTCTCGCCATGATTCCTCTGCTTTATCTTCTTTCTCTGGACTTCGAATGGGAACAGCTCCTCGCCTTTTGCGCGATTCCGATCCTTCTGCTGTATAGCGGCAAACGCGGAAAGAAGAACTTCAAATATCTTTTCTATATCGCCTATCCCTTGCATCTCGTTCTTATTTTTGTAATCTATATTTTATTTTTCGATTCACGTTCTGCCTTTTTTTAATTTCGTTTTTTTGATTTTTACGTCTTTCTTTACAAAGGAGATACATCATGGCTTTTTATCTATCGACCAAAGAAAAAGAAACCTTCGTTGGTGAAGTTTTCCCGCTGAAGTTTTGCTCGGACAGCGGAGAAAATCTTGCGAAGGAGGATATCACTTTTACCGCTGACGCTGACGCCATCGCTCTGCGCGACTTCAAGGGTGACGGAGACTTCGCTTTCGCAAACGGCGTGCTCGTTACCGTAAAAAAAGCAGGAAAGAGCCTTATCACTTGTACCTGCAATGGTGAAAAATTTGTCTGCACCGTGGATGCGCATCCAATGAAAAAGGCGACCTCCGAGGAGGCCTCGATTCACCTCTTCGGCGATATGCACGCACACACCACAAGCATCCACGATCCGAAGATTCTGCCCACGAGAACCTCAGAATTTCCCGAGGATTACCTCGAGGTGATCAAGGCGGACGGACGCATGGATTTTACGGTTATGTCTGACCACGCGGAAACCATCAACGACGAGCACTTCTTCCGTTGCTTTACTGCGGAAGAAAATGCAAGGCCAATGAAAACTATCGTCTTCCCCGGCTCGGAGAGCGAGGTGGTTTATATCGAGAGAAACCGATTGGATGTTCCCGTGCGCAAATCCGGCGAAATTCTCGTTTTGAACGCAGACGGCTATATTTTGGCAGACGGATTCCCTTCCTTTATTGATACTTTCAAGAATGCTCCCGAGCCTATCGGAATTTTCGCGCATCCGCAGGTAATCGGCTGGGGCGATCCGCCCACAGCCTGGGATTTTGCTTTTCCCAAAATCTTTTCTCCCGAGATGAAGCATATTATGCGCGGCATTGAGGTACTGGACGGCGCCGGCCCCAATCTCGCTTACGAGCAATCCTACACCTATGCGTTGGACGCGGGATTCCGCGTTAGCCCTTACGGCGACAGCGATGCCCACAACGATTGGAGATTTGACCGCGTACCGCACAAAACGGTTGCCGTTGTTACCGAAAAAAGCAAGGAGGCCATTTTGGATGCGCTTCGTAGCGGTAGAGTTTACACCACGGAAAGCGGAAATCTGAAAATGAGCTACAAGGTAAACGGTATGACCGCGCCCGCAGATCTCCCTCTCGCGGATACATATAGCTTCCACGTTTCGCTGGATACCTTTGACGGAAACGAAAGTGATCTTCCCGTTTCCTGCCGCGTTGTTTCCGACTACGGCAGAACCGTAATGGCAATCAACTGCAAAGGCAAGAAAACGCTGGATTTCACCGTTTTCTCCGATACGGCAAGATATTTCTATCTCCGCTTCATGGATGCAAACGGAAAGCGCGCATTCTCCTGCCCTGTTTACACCGGAAGAGCTTACAATGAAGTGGATGATCTGCCGCAGCTTACGCCGATCGATATGAGCATCTGCACCGCGACCGAAACTGTCAGCGGCGAGGATGCATCCTTGGCGATCAACGGAAAGCCTTTTGAGCCTTATACCTGCAAGCAGCAGACGGCTTCTATTCTCATCGATATGAAGGAATCCAAAGAAATCGCCGCGCTCGGACATTATCCGATGCCTATGTGCAGAAAACCGGGCCAGACATCCCAGGAACTCGCAGGTATCGGTGCGCCTATTCCTGCGGACTATGCCGTTTACACAAGTCTTGACGGCATTCACTTTGATCTGAAGGCCGATGGCTATTGCCGCGTTTTTGCCGATGAAAACATCATCCGCTTCCCTGCAACCGAGGCAAGATACGTTCGCTTTGACGTTCTTACCACCGTCGGAAAATACAGCGAAAATCCAAACTATTCCGATGCAAACGTTGCAATTGGAAATCTTACGATTTTTGAATAAAGATAATCCCCCCGAAAAGCTTTTTCAACTTTTCGGGGGATTGCTTTATTTTTGATTTTTATAAAAATCCAAGGCAAGCATTATGTGATTAAGATAAAGCTCAACGGCGCGTGTCATTGCAATCGGCGTGCCGAGGGCGGTATCAAAAACAAGATCGGAATGCTCGAGCGTGCACATCGGGATACCTATTTCTTCGGTTATATAAGAAGCATATGAGGCAGCATTTGATCCCGTTGGGTAATTCGTTGAGTTTCCGGAATAAACGATTTTGGCTTCCCTCTCCTTGATATTGCGAGAACGCAAAAGATCGTTGAGACGGACAAGCTCCTTTTGGTGCGGCAGCTTGTCGGGATATACCGTGAGGTAATCCCCCCAATCCTCCGTGGTGGTTGTGTGCAAATCAAAGGCAAAATCTATGACATCTTTGTATTTTTCAAGCACCGACAAAACGTTTTTGGTTTCGTTCAAACGGCGCCCATAGCAATCTCTGTTGCCATTGATACCGAGCACATTGTGCGGAATATCATAGCGTTTAATGATACTGTCAGCTTGTGCCTTTTTGGAAATGCCGTACACGCTCACGATGGGAATCACCAAAAAGCGTACCTTAGAGCGCAAATCGGGCAATTCATTTTCAGCGATCATTTTCATAATACGTGCAAGACCGAGATAGCCCTCCGTTTCGATGGGATGAACGCCGCTTTGAAGAAAGACACAAGCCTCATAACGCTCCGGACAAAAGTCATATAACCACATCTGATATTGCCCCGACGTATCGGTACCGATCATCGTTCTGGAAATATAATTTGGATATGCCTGTCTGAGCGGCTCATAAAACTTGTTTACGAGCTCATCGCTTCCGCACATGATATGCGCAGAAAAATCAGGCTGCAATGGAATTTCCAAGAATAATTCGTTCATCATAAAAATTCCTTACTCTTAACCTTGATCGGATAATTTTTTCCCGATGCTCCTTGATATGGCCTGTTCTCGAAGAACATTGGCAGATCGTGTGCCGCCTTTGGAACGTAGGTCGGAATAATTTGTTTATGTTTTTTTACACTGACTTTCATAAAGATATTCTCCTTTTATAAGTAATCTTATATTGCTCTGACAAGCGAGAAGCTATATGGCTTCACCCGATTTTATCGTACACTCTTACAAAATCAACGATAAACGCATCATCCACAAAATCGCCCTTGATTTCATACGGCACGTCCTCCGTGCTTTCGCCGTTCAACAAAACTCTTTTCTTCGCACTTGAGCGATACCCCTGAATCTCCGTGGTGAGCAAAATAAACTGCGGCACGTGCGACACACTACCGTTGCATCTCGAAACCTCTTTGCCGTCACAATAGAAAACGTATCCTTCCGGCTGCCAATCCATACCGAAATAATGCCATCCGTCTATCGTTTCTTCAAGATCGTAATTGACTCTTCCCTCGTCTCTGAATTGCTTTCCATAACCGCCCATAATATTTCCCGTAGTGGCTCTGCCTTTCTTGAAGCACTCCATAATGTCGGATTCTATTCCGCACCATTCGGGCTCAAAGCGCGCGCCAATCGCGGGAGATTGCGTCCAAAAGGCACTCCACATAAGCTCAGGATATTTTTGGAATTTACATCTGCACTCATAGTAACCGTAACGGTGGACGAATTTGGGCGCTTGCAATTCCTCGAGAGGCCATATGCCATCCAGCCCCCACGGATTTTCTCTGTTGGCTGATAAGTAATCAAAGGAATTCGATCCTGTTTGCAGCTGCGGAGATACGTATCTTCCATCAATCTCGGTTCGATGCAGCTCAATATGGCTATTTCCGTCAAGAACAATGCCTTGATCGGTGTAGCCATCAAACTGCTTTCCCCAAAACTTTAATCGGAAGTCCCATTTTGTTCTGTCAAGCTCCGTTCCATCAAACTCATCCGCCCATATAAGCTCCCAATCGCCATCCGGCAAGTAACTGGGCTCGTGATCTTTTACTTCAAACTTCTTCATTCTTATGCTTCCTTTCAAGCAAAGCTACGCTATATTTTTTACAAGAAAACGCAAATCGGATCTTCGTCCGCATTGACATTTCTATAATTTTATTGTATCATATTTATTAGCGCAATACCATTAAAATATTATGTATTTTGTTAAAGATCTTATTATGAGAGGAGTCGGCTATGGGCGAGATCATTCTTCCGAAAATCGTTGCAATCGGAATTTACAACTCCGATGTTTCGGCAAAAAACAAAACGATCACAAGCATAAGGAAAGGCACGATGTTTGAGATAGACCTTCCGATCGAAAACGGCGGTGTTGCCTATATAGATTCCGAGCAAGCCCCCATAACACCCAATATGATTATATGCCTAAAGCCCGGGCAAGAGCGGCATACGCGCTTCCCTTACAAATGTTATTTCGTTCATATGATTATAGAGGAAGGTGAGCTTTATGATACTTTGATGAAAATCCCGTCCTTTATTCCTATTGCCGCCTTTGCAGAATATCTTTATATATTCAAGTCGCTTTACAATCACCGTGACACAAAAGCGGAGGCAAACCATATTATTTTACAAAGCTTGATACTAAAATTGATACATACGCTCAGCACCGATGCTCAAAGGCAGATGCGCACAAGGAGATTCGGAAATCTCGAATATGACAAAATAGAGCAATCTGTAAAATACATAAAAGAACACCTATCGGACGACTTGTCGCTGGAGGCGATGGCCAAGTTTTCCTCTTACAGTAAAATTCATTTTCACAATTGCTTCAAAGCCGCGGTAGGAAAAACGCTTCACGAATACGTGGAGGATTTAAGGATAAAAAAATCCATCATTCTCCTTTCGACAACATCCAAAACGCTGACGGAGATCGCGGCACAATGCGGCTTTTCTTCACAAACATATTTCAGTTCTGTATTCAAAAGGCGGATGCATATCACGCCGCGAGATTACGTAAAAGAAGAACACAAACGCTATCTGATTGAATGAAAAAACGGATCCCAAAGCTTGCGAATTCAGCTTTCGGATCCGTCTTTTATTTTAATTATATATCCGCACCGATGGAAATATAGGGATTGCTATCGAGATTGAAATAATGACCAAGACCGGTGGAATTGAGGTTATGATCGTAATAGGTCTGGATATAGACCTCCTCCCTGCCCATTTCTTCAAGCAAAACATCCAAGGCTTCCTTAGCAGCTTCGTTTTCGCCCCGAGCCTTCTTGCGGATCGAATCCGCATAAAGCTCTGCATAGCGCAAGTGTTTTTCGAGAAGTCTGACCGCTACGGTTTGCACACGCATATCGGAATTATAATGATTCTCCACAAGCTTACGGCCGTATGCGATTACCTCTTCCACTCCGTTCAGCTTTTCAGCAAAGCCTTCGCAGAATTCGAGGGATTTTTTCATTCCTCCGCCGGGCGCATTCGTTTCCGTGAAGCGATACGGAAGAATTTCGTTCAGCTTTTCAAAATAAGCAACGAAATCCTTGTAATCCTCGCCGTAGATATGCGAAAAATAATCGCGGCAGATATCTTCAAAGGAAAGCGTTTCGTCATAGAGGCATTTTGCGTAGGTATAAAATGCAATACCGGTTGGGAAGAAGGGGCGAAGCGTTCCGTTTTCGATAAAACCACGGAAGCCGTTTTCTCTGTAAAGCGCGACGTCCTCAAAGATGCGCGCCGCCATCTGAAGTCCGCTGACATCGTAATACAGATGCCGCCAGAAATGGTATTCAAAGACAATGCCGTCGCCATCATAGCTTTCGCGCCATTTCTGATAATAGCGCAGAGCATCCGAAAGCGCGCCGATACGAGGAATTTTATTTCTCACGTAAGGCTTCAGCGAAAGATCCTTGCTCTCGATTGAGGTATCGGCATAGTTTCTTGAAATGTAGGCAAACATCAAGGAGAAACGCTTGGAATTCTTAATTTTTTCCACGAGAGGCGGAAATACCGTGTCAAGATACGCGATGAACGCAATGCGCGTTGGGAGAGATTTTGCCGCCAGCGCCTCGTCCAGCTCGTTCATCAAAATCACGTAATAATCCGAGGGAATCTTTTTTCTGCATTCCTCGCATTCGCAATGGTTATTGACGCTGTCCGCCAGCCAAACCTGCAAATAATCCGCATTCGGATGCTCCTCTGCGTATTTCACCACATAGTCGCAGAACATTTTGCGCGCCGTGGGATTGGACATACAGAAGTTCGTGTTGATCGGCGTATCCTCAAAAAGACCGCGCTTTCCGTTGATTTCGGCGAGATATTGAATACTTTCCTTCGGAACGATGCTCGGATCAACCTTGCGCCAGCTATGCTTGGAGTCAATGCCGAAGGGATCGATCGTCCATCCGTGACCAACGTCATGGAAAAGGAGGCC
>JAZQWS010000067.1:0-2627 GCA_045632465.1 Eubacteriales bacterium | reverse complement strand
TCACCCAGATCGCACCGTAAAGATTCACCTGAAGCACACGATCGATCACGTATTCATCCTGCTCGTGCAGAGGCAGATATTTAACATCCTTGCCTGCAATTCTCGCACTGCCGCCCGCCACGTGAATAGAAATATCGAGTCTGCCGAAATCCTTTACAACCTCCGAAACCACGCGATCCACGTCCTTAGGATCGGTCACGTCGATCACGTAGCCCTTTGCCTCACCGCCAAATTCCGCAATGCGCGCAACCGTGGCGGCAATGCCCGCCTCGTTAATATCGCAAACGGCGATTTTCTTTCCTTCTCTCGCCAAGGTAACGGCGCACTCACCGCCAATATATCCGCCCGCGCCCGTAATCAGCGCAACCTTCTTCTGTTCCATATCTGTTTCTCCCATTTATGTAAATATTTATTTACTTATATTCCGTTTCTATAAAGGATCTTTCCGTTTGCCACCGTCACGTGACAGAAATAGCCATCCTCCAAAACAACGCGGTTTCCTGCACGGTCGGAGATGTCGATCTTTTGCTTCCCATAGGAAAGAACGGCAATATCGGCATCGCCGCCAACCTTCAAGCTACCCCAAGTATTTCCTCTTTGTGCCGCACTTGCCGCAGAAGAAGTCACCGCGCGAAGCACCGCCGTCTCCTCCATGCCGAGGCCACGATAAATACTCATGCACATGGTCATGCCGTAGATGCCGCCGCGCTTATATGCGCTGGAGCGCGTGATATCCGTGCTGATCACGTCGGGCAGATAGCCGCCCTCGATCGCCGCGCGCAGGACGGCAAAATCCGTATGCACACCACCCGCCATACCGGCGTCAATGATCACGCCTCGCGCCTTGGCGATACGATAGGCCTCGTAATTATTTTCCGAAATATCGTTCGGCGCGCCGTGGTAAGCGTGCGTAATGATGTCCCCCGCCGAAAGCACCGAGGCAAGCTCCGCCATAGACGACTCTGAGCCGGTGCAATGCACCATCACGATGCGCCCGTGCGCGTGCGCAAAGGCGGAAGCCTCAGCAATATGCGAAAGCGTACATCCGTTCGCTATGCCTCTGTCGTAATAGATCTTGATGCCAAGCGCGCGATCGCTGTATTTTTCAAGGATGGCCTCTGCGGCGGCGGGATCGCATTTTCCGTCACAAATCGGGAGCGAAGCCAAGGCCGCAAGGCGGATCGGAAGCAAGGAAAGCACCTCCTCGCGCGGCGGGCGTGCCGCGGCATCCACCGCTGCCGTAACACCAAAAGGAACGGTTTCAAGCAAGGCGGGAAAGCCGTAAGGATCGCCGGAAAGCTCATCCGTATGCACGTGGATATCCACAAGCCCGGGGCAGACGATACATCCCTCTGCATCGATCACGATGGCCTGCGCATCGATCTCGGCGCCAAATTCGCCAATGGCGACAATCCTTTCATCCTCCGTCAGCACCGAGCCGGAAAGAAAACGCTTGCCGTCAAATATTTTACCATTTTTCAATAGGATTTTTGCCATTGAATCTGATTCCTCCAACAATCTCGGAAAGCACCTCTTGTACCGCATAATCATGCGCATAGGTGAAGGGGTTTACCTTTTCGCCAACGATGTAGGAATAAAAATCCTTCATCATATCGTCGTATCTTGCGTTTACAGCATCCTCCGTAATCGGGATTTCCTCCTTCAGATCGCGATAAGGATATTCCGCGATCTCGGTGTTGGATACCCACATATGGCAGGGGTTTTCAATCGGCTGGATCTGCATCGTTCCCTTGCTGCCACCGATCACAAATTGACGGCGGCCGTAGCCGTTCACCTCCACGGAGGAGATGAAAATACGCGCCAATGCCTTGTCATATTCCAAAACGGCGAGATTGTTGTCCTCGAAATCCACGCCGTCCATTCCAGAACGCTTCAAAAACGAGTGCACGCGATCCGGCTTTCCGAGCAGATACACGATCAGATCCACCATGTGACTGCCGAGAATATACATAATGCCGCCGCCGAAATTTTTCAGCCAAGTGCGATAATTCTTTGGATGATAGGTGCTCATCTCGGCGTTGATCGAATAAATCTCGCCAAGCGCGCCCGACTTCGCCGCCTCGATCACCTTCAAGATCGCGGGATTATAGCGGTACATATAGCCAAGCTGAACGACCAGCTCCTTTGCCTCCGCCAAATCCAAGAGGCGCTTATAATCCTCCAAGGTGCCGCTCGCGGGCTTATCCATATGGATATGCTTGCCTGCGCGGATGCAGCGCTCCGCCGTTTCGGTCAGATCCCAAACGTCGGTTTCCACGAGGATCGCATCACATTTTTCAAGCAGCTCCTCCTCGGTATAGCGCGTCAGTCCCGCGTAGTTAGGATGTCCGCCGCGCTCCCTCTGCCAATATTCGCTGGGCTCGGCATAGCCGATCACCTCGAAAAGCTCGGGAAATTTACGAACGGCATCCATCTTCGCCGCGCCGTGATTATGGCCGATTCCGATCTGGCCGATTTTAATTTTCTGCATAGTACACCCTCCGTTTTATACCAACTGCGCAAAACGCGCGATATTCTTATAGAAACAGTATACCATTTCGCGCGCAAAACCGCAATGGCAAAAACAATTCTTTTGTCAAATTTGATACTATTTTTTCAAAAAAACC
>JAZQWS010000066.1:0-5818 GCA_045632465.1 Eubacteriales bacterium | reverse complement strand
ATCTGGGATGATACCGACGTGATCGTCAGCGAATGTCTTTCCACCGGAGAAAATACCTATGAGGTCGCTTGCGATATGAATATTGACGACTTCTTTGAAGAGATCGACTTCGTGAAGCCCGAGGGCTTCGCCTGCGAATATTCCACGATGGGAGGCTGGGCGATCGAAATGCTGAATTCTGATCCGCATATCGGCGATAGCTTCCGCTATGAGAATCTTTTTATTATCGTTTCGCAGATGAACAACGAGTGCGTTGCGAAGCTGACGGTTCTTGTGGAGCAGAAGGCGGAAGACGAAGAGATCACGATATAAAACAAAAACGGATAGGTTTTTCCTATCCGTTTTTTCTGTTTAAATGCAATCGGCGGTTGCAACTACCTTTACGCCGGTTTCTGCCACGTTTTCGATGATCACGTCACCGATGCTGACGGGCATTTTTGCGCAAGCCTTATTGATCTCGGCCATCACCTCGAAAACCTTTTCCTTCGGAACGGTGGATGCGGTTTTCACGGCAACCACGGCGCCGCTCTCGGTGCGAACCGTGGTGGTTACGGTGCGCTCGGGATGCGTGCATTCCTTTTCCGCATAAACAACACCGCGCTTGCAGGCGTTTCCTTCTACGGAGATGGGATTGCCCGCCTCGTCAAAATGCACGGTCAGCGCACAGCCGCGCGGACATACGATACAGGTTAATAATCTATCCTTCACGTTTCTTTCCTCCTATCAATCGGCCAGCGAGATTTCGAGCGTTCCGTTTCCGATCGCCGCGAGCCATTCGCCCTTGACGGTAACGGTTTCCATTTCGCCCGGCGCGAGCTTCACGGTCTTCTTTTCAAGAAGCACCTTATCGCCTGCGCGCAAAACGATCTTTTTGCCGCGGAATACGTCTGCCACGCGGAAATAAAGGCGGGTATCCTTTGCCGCGGTGAGAATCTGCGGAACGGTGTAGCGCACCTTGCCGTCGGGCTTCACGGAAACGGAGACCTTCGCCTCTGCGTTTTCGCCGCGAAGGAAGCGCACGGCGGCCTCGCCTGCAATGGCGGCCTCCTCGGAAACGTAGTCCACGAGGTCATGCACGTGCAGAACGTTGCCGCAAGCAAAAACGCCCTCGATCTTCGTTTGGCGGTCGCCGTCTACGAGCGCGCCGTTCGTGATGCGATCCATCGGGATTCCTGCCTGCGCGGTCAGCTCGTTTTCGGGGATCAGCCCGCAGGAAAGCAGGAGCGTGTCGCAGGGGATGGTTTGCTCCGTGCCCTCGATGGCGCGGCGGCGCTCGTCCACCTTTGCGATCGTAACGGCCTCAAGGCGTTCCGTGCCGTGGATGTTCACAACGGTGTGGGAGAGAAGAAGGGGAATGTCGAAATCATTGAGGCATTGCTCGATGTTGCGCGCAAGGCCGCCCGAATAGGGCATCAGCTCGCAAACGGCCTTTACCTTTGCGCCCTCCAAGGTCATTCTTCTTGCCATGATCAGGCCGATGTCACCCGAGCCGAGGATAACCACCTCGCGGCCGGGCATCATGCCCTTCATATTCACGAACTTCTGCGCCGTGCCTGCCGTATAGATACCCGCAGGGCGCGTGCCCGCAATATTCAAAGCCCCCTTCGGGCGCTCGCGGCATCCCATAGCGAGGATGACAGCGCCTGCCTTGATCTCAAAAATGCCCATTGCGGCGCTTCTTGCCACAACGGTGCGATCGGGGCGAAGCTCGGTGACCATCGTTTCGGTCATGTAGGGAATGCCGCGCTCCATTACCTGAGCGGCATAGCGGGCGGCGTATTCCGGGCCGGTCAGCTCCTCGCCGAAGCGATGCAGACCGAAGCCGTTATGAATGCATTGGCGCAGAATGCCGCCGAGGGCAACGTCTCTTTCCAGGATGAGGATATCGCGCAGTCCCTGATCGTAGGCGGCAACGGCGGCGGCAAGACCTGCAGGGCCTCCGCCGATGATTACAAGCTCTTTTTCTATCTGCTTCATTTTCCTTGCCTCACTTTTTCGTGTAACCCACGTTCATTTTGGATGCGCCGCCGAATTTGGTAACCTCGGTTTCGTCGATACCCAGCTCCTTGGCGATCAGCTCAACAATGTAGGGGGTGCAGAATCCGCCCTGACAGCGGCCCATGCCGGATCTTGTGCGGCGCTTCACGCCGTCTACGTCCGAGGGCTTGGGATTTGCGCGCAGAGCGGCGAGGATCTCGCCCTCCGAAATGGTTTCGCAACGGCAGATCACGTGCGCATAGGTGGGATCTTTTTCGATCACGGCGGATTTTTCTTCGTTCGTCATATGCTGGAATTCATGCATCGGGCGGCGGTTTGGATTGAAATCCGCGCGCTTTGCAAGCGCGATGCCCTCTTTTTCCAAAAGCTCGCGCACGTATTCCGCAATCGCGGGCGCGGAGGAGAGGCCGGGGCTCTCAATGCCTGCCGCGTTGATAAAGCGGGGCGCGGGGGTGTTGATGATGAAATCTCCCGTGCTTCCAACGCTTCGAAGACCGGCAAAGGAGGTGATTCCCTTGGAGAAATCAATATGGTTTACCTGCTCGGTGGCCTGCCGGCGCACCTTGGCAAGTCCCTCTGCGGTGGTTTTTACGTCGGTTTTATCTTCGATGTCCTCGGCGGTTGGGCCAAGGAGGAGGTTGCCGTCTACCGTGGGGGAAACAAGGATGCCCTTGCCCATTTTGGAGGGACAGCGGAAAATCGTGTGCGTGATGATATTGCCTGCGGCCTTGTCGAGCAGCATGTATTCGCCGCGGCGGGGCATAACGGAGAAGGAGGTGTCGCCTACCATAGCGGCGATCTTATCCGAGTAAACGCCTGCGCAGTTCACAACAAAGGCGGCCTCTAAGGTGCGCCCGTCTGCCGCGAGAACGAGATAGCCCGCATCGGTTTTCTCGATCGCGGATACCTCAAAATTCAAGTGAAGCTCGGCGCCGTTGTCCATCGCGTTTCCGATGGAGGCAACGCAAAGCTCATAGGGGCAAACGATCGCGCCCGTGCCTGCGCGCAGAGCACAGGTAACCGTGTCACCCACGTTGGGTTCGATTTTAAGAAGCGCCTCGCGGTCTAAGATATCCAGCTTTTCAACGCCGTTTTTCTCTCCGCGCGCCTTCAGCGCCTCCAGCGTTTGTCTATCCTCCTCGGAGAAACCGACAACGAGAGAGCCGTTATTTTTGTATTTAACGCCGAGCTCGCGGCAAACCTTTTCCATCATCTGCGAGCCGCGCACGTTGAAGCGCGCCTTCAGCGTTCCTTCCTTGGCATCAAATCCGGCATGCACGATCGCGCTGTTTGCGCGGGTGGCACCCATGGCAACGTCGTTTGCCTTTTCGACAATGGCAACCTTCGCGCCGTAAGCCGTCAGCTCGCGGGCAATCATGCCGCCGATCACGCCGCCGCCGATGATAATACCGTCTAACATGTTTCCTCCCTTTGCATCCCTATGGGATGCAGTTTCCGTTATTTTTTTAACAATAGAAATATTATAGCACAAACAAAGCAGTTTTTCAAGAGGGAAGAGATAAAAAAGCAAAATATTTAATGCGTGCGCATGCGAGAAAATTTTCCGGAATGGTATTGCAAAAAAACAAAATCTGTGATATACTGAGAAGCAAAGAAAAACATCGTTTTTTATTCAAAATGACAAGTATAATTTGCAAAAGAGGTAAAAATGGACGCAATATTGATCACGGGTGCTTATGGCGGGATGGGGAAATCTGCCGTTGAGAAATTCAAAAATGAAGGATGCACGGTTTATGCTCTCGATCTTCACGTGGGCGAAGCCGAGGAGGGCGTGATCCCAATCGAGGCAGATATCACCTCGGAGGAAAGCCTTCGTGCGGCGCTTTCCAAGGTGCGGGCGCACACGGAGCATCTGGATGCCATTGTGCATTTCGCGGGCGTTTATATGTTGGATTCTTTGGTTGAGATGGGGGACGATGCGTTTCGTCGCATTATGGATATCAACCTGCGAGGCGCGTATCTTGTCAATCGCGTGTTTTTGCCGCTTCTTTCGGAGGGAAGCCGCATTCTGATCACAACGAGCGAGCTTGCGCCGCTCGATCCCTTGCCCTTCACGGGAATCTATGCCGTTTCGAAGGCGGCGCTGGATAAATATGCCTATTCGCTCCGCATGGAGCTTCAGCTTCTCGGCATTTTTGTTTCGGTGCTCCGCGCAGGCGCGGTGGAAACCGGAATGCTCGGCGTTTCCACGGTGGCTTTGGATCGCTTCTGCGAGAAAACAGAACTTTATTCCTGCAATGCCGCGCGCTTCAAATCCATCGTTGCAAGCGTGGAGGCTCGATGCGTTTCTCCTGCGAAGATCGCAGATAAATGTGCAAGAATATTGAAGAAAAGCAAACCAAAGTTTGCATATTGCATCAATCGCAACCCGCTTCTCTTGCTTTTAAACCTTTTGCCCAAGCGGCTGCAGCTTTTTGCAATACGCATGATTTTAAAGTGAAAAATAAATTTAAAAAGCGGAGACGTGCCCCCTTATGCGGCCTATCTTCGCTTTTTTGCTTGTTTTTGCATTTTTCACTTTCCTACTATAATTTATATATAGTGCACAAAATTTCCGGCTCTATTTCGCGAAATGTCGTGTGGAGTGGAGAAAATTCTGAAAAAGTCTTTATTTCTGCGCGCGAGTGTGTTATAATGGACAAAGCAGAATTATTTTATTATTTTTTATTACAACTATAGATTGACCTGTAGTTGTAGTAAAACTTTTAAGAAAGGAGATTTCTTATGTTAAAGTTTAAGAAATCACTCGTTTGGCTGCTGGTTTTGTGCCTGGCACTCGTTTGTGTGCCTTTTGCCGCACTGGCCAGCGAAGGATCCGAAGCTCCCGATCCTTTGAGCTACGCCGAATTCAACACGATTATCAGAGATTCTGTTGACGGCGTATATGATGGCAACGGCATCACCGTTGTTTTGAAGGACAGTGAGCGCAGCTATCAGAACAACAAGACGGCTCAGTTCTTTATCGGTGCAACGAACATTAATATCACCGATCCCGTTCAGGTTGTTGACGTTAGAAACGTTACCTTCGTTTTTGAGGATGACGATACTTCTAACACCTACACCAGCGGTGAGCTTCAGGTGTTCGCGAATACCATTGCGTTTACCGAATGTACCTTCATTGGTACGGCTGTCAGCCCTTGGGGTGTGAGCAACAGCCAGAATGCTGAGTCTGCAACCTTCACTGACTGTGTATGGCAGAATCTTGCAGGCCGTTACGGCGTTCACCAGAACCGTGCATCCGACCTTGTGGTTACCGGCTGCACCTTCGAAAACTGCGAGCGCGGTATTCATACCAACTCCAGCACGGTTTCTTCCATTGTTGTTACCAACAACACCTTCACCGGCATTGGCGACGGTTACGGTGTGCTCTGTATTGCAGAGGGTAATGCCAATATCGCTTCTGCGACCTTGAATATTTCCGGAAATGAAGCTGAAGGCCAGGTTCTTCTGCGTCAGCTTGCTGCGGATCTGACTTATGAGCAGGTTGCAGAGATTCTGGATGCCGAAAAGAATACTTACGGTTCGGCTTACGTTTCCGGCTCCACTGTTCCCGCAGGTCCTATTGCATCGATTGGCGATCAGACTTATATGATTTTTGCCGATGCTCTTGCGGCGGTAAAGAATAGCACGGGCAACGTAATTAAGTTGCTTGACAACATTTCTGTTCCCGGTCAGAACGCGCTTGACGCTTTGACGGGCGACACGCTTGATCTCAACGGTTATACCTTGACCGTTAGCGGAAACTCCTACTTCTCCAACGGTACAACCACCTTTAAAAACGGTGTCATCGTTGTTGAGG
>JAZQWS010000065.1:0-6363 GCA_045632465.1 Eubacteriales bacterium | reverse complement strand
TACCAAGGCCCTTCAAAACGTTTTCATAACCCTTCCTGGTTATGAATTGCTTGACAAATTCATGCCACATTTCGGAAAAACTGTTCATTTCTATAAACCAAACGAAAGGCTTAGCCCAAAGAACTAAGCCTTTATTACCTTTTTAATTATTTGAATTATTCCTCTTCAGCGGGAACACAGAGAACCGTCAGAAGGTCAACGGCGGTGCCGCACTTTGCAAGAGAGGTATCTGCTGCCTTGTCAACGATTACGATGGACTCGGTGTAGTAGGAGTCGGAGAAGTTAACAACCTCAGCGCGCTCTGCGGTGATGGTGATACCGGACATAGCGATGTCGATGTTCTGCTTACCAACGGAACCAACAACGTTATCAAAGTCCATATCCTCGATTACAAGCTCCATACCAAGCTCGGTTGCGAAGAGCTGAGCGATCTCCATATCGATACCGAAGTACTGGTTGCCCTCCTTGTATTCCCAGGGAGCGAACTCTGCATTGGTAGCAACAACAAGCTGAGTAGCTGCCTTGCTTGCATCCTTAGCTACGGGGGTAACGCCAACGAAGGAAGCCTCGTCGTTATTCATGTACTTGTCCTTGATAGCCTGGATCTCGTCTGCCTTATTCGCAAGAATCGTGTTGATCTGATTCTTGAGGTCGGGCTGAGCCTTATCGATTGCGATACCGTAGTTCTCGCTGGAAAGAGCGATGGGGTTAACCTTCAGGCCTTCGATCTCTCTGCAGATAGACTCACCGGTGGTCTTATCCACGATCACGTAGTCAACGTTGCCGTTGATCATATCCTTAGCCGCAAGAGCAAAGGTATCGTAAGAAACAATCTCGATACCCTTCAGGATATCTGCATACATCTTACTGGTGGTACCCTTCTGTGCGCCAACCTTAGATACAACGACATCATTACCGCCGCAGGAGCCAAGTACTGCAACGCATCCGCAAAGGAGCGCTACTGCCAAAAGCAAAGAAACAATCTTTTTCATTTTTTTCCTCTTTCTTCCGGATGATTTCCGGATCTGTTTTTGTGATGTACACATTATACGCTTATTTATTCAAAAAGTCAAGTATTTTTTGCAAAAAAATTCATCTTTGGCAAATCATGCAAAAACAACGATGAAATCCACAATCTTTTGTACACAATGCAATAAGTTTGGGGCGTTTCGCGGAAATCTCAAAGGTTTTTCATATAAGCCCAAAGATCAGCCGCCTCCGAGATATGCATATTTGCATGGTTTATGCATGCATATTTGTTGCATATTTATGCAATCCAAAAAGAATTCTTTGCATTTTGCGGCCGAGGAATTGATTTTCACGGTGAAATATGATAGAATATATATCATTAAGGAAAGAAATCTGACAGGAGACCCTATGATAGCCATATCCGCCTCTTCCCTCTCCCTCTCCTTCGGGGACACCGTTATTTTGAAGGACGTTACCTTCGCCGCACAGGACGGCGAGCATATCGGCATCGTTGGCACCAACGGTGCGGGCAAGACCTCGCTCTTCCGCCTTCTTTCGGGAGAATACACGCCCGATACGGGAACTGTCAGCGTTCGCAAGGGCTACACGGTTGGCGTTTTGGAGCAAAACGCGGATCTGACGGCTCTGCCCGGCGGCATGACAATGGAGCAATATATGATCACCGCCTTTCCCTCGCTTCTTGCCTTGGAAAGAGAAATTGATGAAACCACGCACGCGCTCACCGTTGCAACGCACGATGAGATCGAATCGCTTTCCTCTCGTCTGACAGCGCTGAATCAGCGCTTTGCAGATCAGGGCGGTCTCGAATTCCGCTCCAGAGCGCGCGGCATGCTCCTTCGCCTCGGATTTACGGAGGCACAGCTTTCGCAAACCATTTCCACCCTTTCGGGCGGCCAGTACACAAGACTTTCGCTTGCGCGCCTTTTGGCAACCGAGCCGGACGTGCTGATGCTCGACGAGCCGACCAACCATCTCGATCTCGATGCACTTGCATGGCTGGAGGGATATCTTGCAAATTACAAAAAAACCGTGCTGATCATCTCGCACGACCGATATTTTCTTGACCGCACCACCGAAAAGACGATACAGATCCAGGACGGCGTGGCAAAGCTTTTCCACGGAAATTATTCCAAGGCAAAGCTACTGATGGAGGCGGAGCGCGCTTCGCTTGAAAAAAGATACAAGGAACAGCAAAAGGAAATCGAGCGCATCCGCAAGAACATTGAATTTCAAAGAAGATGCAATCGCGAGCACAATTTCGTTACCATCCGTTCCAAGGAAAAGCAGCTGGAACGCATGGAAAAGATCGAAAAGCCGAAGGGCCCCGAAAAGGAGATCCGCATGCGCTTTCTTTCCGAGAGCGAGAGCGCGGGCCACGTGATCGAGGCAAAGGATCTTGCCTTCTCCTATAACGGAACGCCCTTGATCCAAAACCTTTCCTTCTTGGTAGAAAAGGGCGAGCGCGTTCTTTTCCTCGGCCCGAACGGATCGGGAAAATCCACGCTGATGAAGCTGATCAACGGTCTGATGCCTCCAAGCGGCGGCCGCGTGGAATGCGGTTACAATATTAAGATAGGATATTACGATCAGGAAAACCGCGGACTTTCGGAGGGCAATACCGTTTTCTCCGAGATGCGCGAAAGCTATCCCTTGATGACGGATCTGGAGCTTCGCTCGGCTTTGGCTCTCTTCCTCTTCGGCGCAGAAGACATGGACAAGAGCGTTCGCGTGCTTTCGGGCGGCGAAAGAGCAAGACTGACGCTTGCAAAGCTGATCCTCAAAAAGGTGAACCTCCTGATCATGGACGAGCCGACCAACCATTTGGATATCGGATCGGCCGAGGCGCTGGAGAATGCCCTTCTTGCCTTTGACGGCACGATCGTTGCCGTTTCGCATGACCGCTACTTCATCAATCGCCTGGCAACGCGCATCGTTGAGCTTGATCCGCACATGGAGCGCGGCATGCTCGACTATCGCCTCGAGGAATACGACGATGCTTACACCGAGTACCTGCGCTTAAAGGAGCTTCGCGAGAGCCACGCGGCGGCAGATGCACCTGCCGAGGTGGCAAGCGGCAAGGCCGAATACGAGCAGAAAAAGAAGGAAAACGCCAAAAAGCGCGGCGAAGCCAAGAAGATCGAGAAGGCGAAGGAGCGCGTGGAGGCGCTGGAAAAGGAGCTGGAGGCTCTCGAGGAGGAGCTTTTCGGCGAGGCCGCATCCAATTACGTGCGTGCCGCCGAGATCGACGTGCGAAAGAACGAGATCGAGGAGGAGCTTCTCTCTCTTTACGAGCTTCTCATGTAAAAAAATTTCATACGAATTACCCCTGTTTTGCCCACCGATGCATTTCGGTGGGCTTTTTTTGTTGCTTTCGCACAAGCAAAAAGTCACTTAACAGGTGATTTTTTGGAATGCAGGTATACTTACGCGAAAAGAATTTTTTGTTATACTTGAAGCACGAGAGCAAAAGTCTCTCGAAAACGAACGAAAGGAGACCAAAGTGAAAAGCAAAAAGCACACCTACGAACGGGATCTTCCAAGGCGGCTCTACACCTTCTTTGCCTGCTATGACGATGAAAGAAGCGCCCCCAGCTTTCAGAAATTCGCCAGAGCACAGGGAATGACCACCGAGGAGCTTCTCGCCTTCCGAAAACACAAGGACTTTGAGCGCGCATGCCGCGAATGCAATGAAATCCGCAGGGATTACCTGATCGACCGAGCACTGACCAAGCGGTTCGACGCCTCATTCACCAAGTATCTTTTGGAAGAGGAGCACCCCACCGACACCGAGGACTCCTCTCTGACGGTGACGCTGGAGGTGCTGAATTGAATCTGCACCTCACGGTCACGAAAAAGCAAAAGGCCTTTATGGATGCCACCGCAACCGAGGTTCTCTTCGGCGGCGCGGCGGGCGGCGGCAAATCCTACGGCCAGCTTGTGGATGCGCTGGTGACGGCGCTTCGCTACCCCGGCTCTAAGCAGCTCATTCTGCGGCGCAGCTTTGCCGAGCTGGAAAAATCCCTGATCCGCACCTCCCTTTCCCTTTTCCCCCGCGAGATATACCGATTCAATGCAGGAAACCACGTGGGCCGCTTTAACAACGGCTCCTGCATTGATTTCGGCTACTGCGCGGCGGAAAACGACGTGTATCAATACCAAAGCGCGGAATACGATCTCGTTCGCTTTGACGAGCTGACGCATTTCACCGAATCGCAATACGTGTATCTGATCTCGCGCGTTCGAGGTGCAAACGCCTATCCGAAGCAGATCAAATCCTCCACCAATCCCGGCGGCATTGGGCACGGATGGGTGAAGGCGCGCTTCGTGGATCCCGCGCCGCCGAGCACCGCATTCATCGGAGGAGACGGCATGGAGCGCATCTTTCTTCCCTCCCTGCTTTCGGACAACCGCTTTCTCTCTGAGGGCGATCCGAATTACAAAAAGCGACTTCTCGCCCTCCCCGAGAAGGAGCAAAAGGCCCTGCTCTTGGGCGATTGGAATATTTTCGACGGACAGTATTTCTCGGAATTCTCCACGGGCAAGCACGTCTGCGAGCCCTTTGAAATTCCGCGCGGATGGAGAAAATGGCGCACGATCGACTATGGGCTTGACCGCCTTGCCTGCCTTTGGATCGCCGTTAGCCCCGACGGGCGCGCCTACGTTTACCGCGAGCTTTGCCAATCGGATCTTCCGATCGGCGAGGCGGCCGCCGCCATCCTTGCGCACACGCCTCGGCAGGAGGATATTTACGCAACGCTCGCGCCGCCCGATCTTTTCAGCCGCAGTCAGGAAAGCGGCAAGAGCAAGGCAAGCCTCTTCGCCTCCCATGGCATTCCCTTCACGAAAAGCTCCAACAATCGCGAAGCGGGCTGGCTCTGCGTGAAGGAGCTATTGCGAGAAAAAAACGGCGCGCCTTCCCTATCCATATTCTCGCATTGCACCGAGCTTGTCCGATGCCTGCCCGCCTTGCAGATCGACAAGCACCGCCCCAGCGACTGCGCCACCGAGCCGCACGATATCACCCATGCACCGGATGCACTGCGCGGCTTTGCCGTTTATTTTACCCGCCCCGCGCCCGAAGAACAAAGCACAATAAGGCGGCATTGGAGCGCGGATATGTGGGAGGATTATTTCGCCGCAGACGAGGAGGAAAAGCAATACTTAAAACGTAAATACGGAGAACCCCTATGACAGAAAAAACATCAAAATCTCAACGCCTTGCTTATTTTTCTTCGCTGTATCAGAAGAGCAAGAGCGCGGCAGAGGAGAAGCGCGCACTATACGACCGCCATATGCAGCAGTATCGCGGCAGTGCGGAGATCGACGGATCGACGCAAAAGGCCATCACCGTGCGCAACATCACCTACGAGATGATCGAATCGCAGGTCTCCTCCCATATTCCGCCTCCCAAGGTGGATCCCACGGCATACAGCGAAAAGAAGGTGCGGCTTGCGCAATCCGTGGAGCGCTTACTTTCCGCCGTGCGCGAAAAGCTCCCCTACGAGCAAATGAACGATCTCGACGAGCGATACAGCTATATTTACGGCGGCAGCGTTTGGTTTGCGGAATGGGATAGCAGAAGCGGCATCGGCAACCGCATCGGCGGCGTTACGCTCCATTGCCTCTCTCCCAAGGATTTCATCCCCCAGCCGGGTGCGCGCAGAGTGGAGGATATGGACTACTGCTTCTTGCGCTTTGAAACCACAAAGGCAGAGCTCGTGCGCAAATGGGGCGTTTCCCCCTCAAGGCTTTCTCTTGCAGAGAGAGAATGGGACAGCGACGCCTATGAAGGCGACGAGGACGAGAGCGCAACCGTGATCCTTTGCTTTTACCGCGATGCGGACGGAAGAATCGGAGAATTCGCATTTTCGGGCGAGCTTACGCTGACGGATATTCCCGATTACTACGCAAGAAAGCGAAGAATCTGCACCACCTGCCAAAGCGAAGAACAAAATTGCCTTTGCGAGCATCCGCATTTCGCGCTCGAAAATCAAAACGAGGAGCGCGTTGCGCTCCATAGACTCCCCGGCGGCATCGAGGCCTTTGCGCCCGCATCGGAGGAGGATGCCGGAATCGGCGTTTCCTATTACACCCCCCGCCACTTCCCTATTGTTATAAGGAAGAATACATCGCTCGAGGGAAGCCTTTTCGGTGCTTCGGACTGCGAGGTGATCCGCCCGCAACAGCAGGCGATCAACAAGATCGAATCCCGCATTCTGCAAAAACTTCTGAGGGCCGGCGTTACCCCCGTTGTTCCCGAGGATGCAACCATCACGCTGAACAACTCGGTTTTCGGCCAGCTGATCAAAATGAAGCCGGGCGAAAGCGCCTCGCAATACGGCAAGGTGGACACCACGCCGGATATTTCGCAGG
>JAZQWS010000064.1:0-3392 GCA_045632465.1 Eubacteriales bacterium | reverse complement strand
TTTTCCACCGTTATCTCACAATTAAAAAGCATTAAAGGAGAAGTTTTTATGAGAGAAATCAAACGAAACGGCTACACGGTGCGCCTTAGCGACCCGATTTTATACGTTGACAACGAGAGCAGAAAAAGAAGCGGACATATGTCGCACGCGATGGCGGAATTCGCACCCGGAAAAATCATTGACTTTAACTCCAACTGTTCTGCCGCTATCTATCAGGGGCATTCGACATTTGGCTACCTTGAATACAGAATCTCCGAGGACGGAGGAAAAAGCTTCTCCGAAAAAAGAGATTTTCCCTACTCTCTTGAGCAATTATACGACGGCATTCACACGGTTGCGCTCGAAAAGGCGGTTACGCTTGAAAACGGAAGAATCGTTACCTTCTGCCTTTTAAACGATGCGCACGCACTCTGCGAGCCCTGGTTCGATCCGCCCGTTTGCATCACGAGCGATGACGGCGGAAAAACATGGTCGGAGGCGAAGAAGGTTTTCCCGCATTGCGGACGTATTTACGATGCGATCCTTCATAACGGAACGATTTACGTGATCCAATTCTGCAACGATGCGACCGTCAGCTTTCTCGGCAACAAGCCCGAGCACGTTTACCGCCTTTACACAAGCAAAAACGGCGGCGAAAGCTTTGAGGAGCTTTGCGTTATCCCCACGGAAACGACGGGAAGATCCTACGCGAGCATTATTTTCGACAAGGACGAGAGAATGCATCTTTACACCTATGACGTGAATGCGGAGCATGATGCCGACCATCTGGTGAGCGAGGATCTCGGAAAGACCTTCAAGAGCATGGGAAAATGCCATCTTGCCAAGGGAAGCCGCAACATTCAGACCGCATATATGAACGGTATTTTCATTCTCCATTGCCGCGGCGAGGAGATCAACCGCAACAAATTCGCGCTCTACACCTCGGAAAACGGACACGATTGGGACGAGGGCGAATTTATTGACAAAACGGATTTCGGCACCTGCTTCTATTCCAACAATCTTCTTTTGAAGGACGAGAGCGGCGAGCGGCTTTTGATTCAGTATTCGCACAGTTATTTCGAAAAGTGCGTGAACGCGCGGCATATGTGGCTGACAATCGAAAGAGAGAACAAAAAATGATTGCCTTGAATTTATTTCCCGGAGGCAAGCGCTTCGCCGTTACATTCAGCTATGACGACGGTGCCGTTTTTGACGAAAAGCTGGTTGATATTTTCAATCGCTACGGCATCAAGGCGACCTTCAACCTCAATTCCGCACGCAAGGGCACGGAGGGCTGCGTGAAGGATCTCGGCATTTACAAGGGACACGAAATTGCTTGCCACGGAAAAACGCACGCATCGCTTGCTTATCTTCCCATTCAAGGCATCTATGAGGAAATTTATACCGACAGAATGGTTTGGGAGGAGGTCACAGGCGCGCCCGTGCGCGGACTTGCATATTCGAACGGAAGCTATAACGATGCCGTGATCGAGGCGCTCAAGACCTGCGGCATTGTGTATGCCAGAACAGCCAGCCCCTCTGCATCCTTTGAGCTTCCCGCGGATTTTCTTCGCTGGCATCCCACCTGCCACCATAAAGATGCCGAAGCTCTCGCGGAGAAATTTATCACAAAAATTCTGCCAACTCACTACTACAGCGGCAAGCTCTTCTCCGTTTACGGCCATAGCTATGAATTTGACCGCGACGGAAACTGGGACATGATCGAGAGAGTTTGCAAAACCTTGGCGGGCAACGAAAATATCTGGTATGCAACGAATATCGAGATTTTCGATTACGTGAGTGCGGCAAGACGGCTGATCATCTCCGCCGATCAAAAGACCGTTTACAATCCCTCCGTGCAGACCGTTTGGTTTACAAGCGACGGCATGCCGATCGAGATCAAGGGCGGCGAATTGCTTAAATTAAATTGATAAAAATAAAAATTGCAGATCTTCGAAAAGGTCTGCAATCTTTTTTTATAAATTATGAAAAACAAAGCGGGCGCAGTTTCGGCAGAAATTTTTGGTTTTCATAGCGATAGACGCAGTTCCCTACGTCGCCCGGAAAACGCGAATTTATGCCAAAATACGCCCGTCTTAAATCAGGTCATTTTTTCCTGCTTAACCTTCTTGTCAATCACGTGGCGCGAAGCAAGCTCCTTGTGAATATCCTCAAGAGAAAGTCCCATCTGGATCATAAGAACGAGAGTGTGATAAGCAAGATCGGCGATCTCATAGATCGTTTCCTTCTTATCGTCTGCCTTAGCGGCGATGATCACCTCGGTGCATTCCTCGCCAACCTTCTTCAGAATCTTATCAATTCCCTTTTCAAACAGGTAGGTGGTGTAAGATCCTTCCGTCTTCTCTCTCTTTCTTCCCTCGATAAGGGAAACGAGACCTTCCAGAGAAAACTCCTTGCGCTCGTCGCTCTCAAACACGGTGTCGTTGAAGCAGGAATCCGCACCCGTGTGGCAAGCGGGGCCATCCTTCTCTACCATAACGACGAGGGCATCCTTATCACAATCCGCCGTGATGGAAACGACGTGCTGATAGTTTCCGCTGGTTTCGCCCTTCAGCCAAAGCTCATTTCTCGAACGGCTATAGAAGCAGGTCATTTCCTTCTCCATCGTGATGGCGAGGCTCTCGCGGTTCATGTATGCCAGCGTCAGCACCTTCTTGCTGATCGCATCTACGACGATGGCGGGGATCAAGCCCTTTTCATCAAATTTAAGCTCATCAATATTCAGCATTTTGCAAATCCTTCTTTACATTTATTGGTTAAAATCAAATTCTCGCGGGGATTCCCTCGGCCTTCAAGCGCTCCTTGAGGTCCGGGATTTTCACCTCGCCAAAATGGAAGATGGAGGCGGCAAGGCCTGCATCCACGGTGGGAAGCGTCTTAAAAAGAGTGATAAAATCCTCGGGACATCCCGCGCCGCCCGAGGCGATGACGGGAACGGTTGCAAACTCGCAAACGGCGGCAAGCATTTCAAGATCGAAGCCTTTTTTCACGCCGTCTGTGTCGATCGAATTGAGAACGATCTCGCCCGCACCGAGAGAGATGCCGCGCTTAATCCATTCCAGAGCATCCATGCCCGTATTTTCTCTGCCGCCTTTGGCAAACACGCGATACACACCGTCTACGCGCTTGGCATCCACGGAAAGCACCACACACTGATCACCGTAAAGCTTGGCGGCCTCGTAGATCAGATTCGGATTGCGGATCGCCCCCGAATTGACACTGACCTTATCCGCACCGCATTTCAGCACTCTGTCAAAGGCCTCAAGAGTGTTGATGCCGCCGCCAACGGTGAGAGGAATGAATATCTTGCTCGCCACCTCGGTGAGTATGTCGGTAAAGAGTTGCCTGCCCTCGGCAGATGCGGTTATATCGTAGAAGACCAGCTCGTCGGC
>JAZQWS010000063.1:0-1873 GCA_045632465.1 Eubacteriales bacterium | reverse complement strand
GCGGGATCGAAGTCATAGCAATTCCAGGGCGGGCTTGCAAACGTGCCGGGCATGGCGCCGCCGCTCGTCACGCAGGTAACGCCCGAAACCGAGCGTACGGGATCCTTAAAGCAGTATTTATTCGTCCAGTTGCGGATGCCGCGCTCGTAAAGCCAAGAGGCAAGCTCCGTGATTCCCTCAAGATCGCCGTACGTGCCGCCGGGAGAAACAAAGTTTTTGATCTCCTTGGTAAATCCCCAGGACTTGTAAATTTTGAAGAAGATATCCATGCGGCGGTCAAAATCCCATTTCGGGATCGGGCCGTCCTTTTCCACGCCGGGAACGGCCGCCTTCGTGTGGAAAAATTCATGCTCGTGGAGCTGCTTTCCGTTTTCATCGTAAACGCCGTGGAGAAGCCCGTGGATCGTGATATCGAAGCTATCGGAGCTATCCATCAGCTCCGCAAAGCGTTCAAATTCTTTTCTGTTGATCTCGGCGGCTCTGTTCCATCCGTGGGGATCGTGGGTGATGCCGATCTCGCCGCGCAAAAGGTTATCCTTGTCCCAATCCGCAAGGCAAAGCGGCGTAACGATTTTTTGGCCAATGCCCTTGCCGAGCAGGTGAACGGCCTCGTAGTCCTCGTATACGTGGTTGCGGGGCATACCCGTGCGGGAGGCCTGGCCGAGCAGGCGCAGATCTCTGCCCTGATCCCAGCCGATATCGTCAAAGCAGACCTGCAGGGGGATCGGAATACAAATTCTTTCCATAGCGTTTTCTTCCTTTATTTATCTTTGTGCGAGCGCATATATCTTTATTTAAGTATAACACGGCAAACGGAAAAAGTAAAGCCTTAATTTGCCTAAAAAATCTCGAAAAAGCACGATAAATGCGCAAGTTTTAACAAAACATTTTCTTTTACGTATTTACAAGCGCGATCGTATGTGATACAATAAAGTCAAAGGCCGCGCGTATAGCGCACGGCTGCAATGGATTTTGTTTTTCAGGAGGATACGGATATGGCAGGACCGGGTGGCGGATCTCGCGGTGGCGGCGGAGGCAGAGGCTTCGGTGGCGGCGGCTTTGGCGGAGGCGGAAGCTTCGGCGGCGGCGGGCGCGGCTTTGGCGGCGGAGGAGGATTCCACGGCGGCTTCCACGGAGGGCCGAGACCCCCGCATCATCACCATCATCATTACGGCTGGGGCTGGGGCTTTCACCGTCCGTACAGACACTATTATTACGGAGGCGGCGGTTGCCTTGGCGGCCTTTTCGGGCTGATGCTCGCTCCGATCATCGTTATTTTTATGGCGGCGGCCTTTCTCTTCTTCTCGATCGGCAACATGGTGAGCGATATTTCCACGGGTGGCTCGTATCAATGGGATGAGCGCGCCTTGCAGAGCTATGCGGAGGCGGAATACGATGCGATCTATACCGACATGGAAACCTATGAGGATAATATTATGATCCTCTTCCTCGCGGATTCGGAGGGTGACTATACCTACGCCTATATCGGTTGGACGGGTGATAATATCGGCGCGGACGTGGATGAACTGTTTGGAAACGAATATACCGCGCTTGGCAGAGCCTTTTCGGCCTCGATCCCGGAAATGTTCGAAAATTCGCTTTCAAAGAATCTTCGCAGCGTTGTGCAGAAAATGCAGACCGAGGTGCTTCGCATTCCCGATCGCTTTGAGGATGCGCCCGCGGCGGAGGCTGTGTCGCCTCGCTTTGTGAACCATTCCTCCTTCCGCATTACGGATGCAACGGTGCAGGGCGCTTTGGATGATTTCTATCTGGAAACGGGAATTTCCATGTCCCTTGTTGTCGCCGAGATGAGCGACGTGTTTGAGAAGGGACTCTCCGGCGACACGATCATCATGCTTGTGGCCGGCATCGG
>JAZQWS010000062.1:0-2926 GCA_045632465.1 Eubacteriales bacterium | reverse complement strand
TAGGAATGCTATCAATCCCTTCCGCTAACAGAAAGGCTTTCAGAGACGCAACGGAATTCTCCATGCAAGCATTGATTCCAATACCAAGAACTTGTACTTCTTTCGCTTTGACCGCACGTGCGGTCAAACGCATAGCAACGGCATCATCGCAATCGGTCCACCAATCTGTTCCTAATATAAATTTTCGCATAAATCACACCCCCTTTATGAGTTTATTATATCACAGTTTTTGGTGTTTTTCAAGACCTGAGGGGGAAGTTTTGAGTGATGTTGCGGCAAGCCGTAGTGATGTTATGGCTTCGCCATAGTGATGTATTGCGCCTTTGGCGCAAAGTGATGTGATGTTTGCCCACTTCGCCGCAAGGCGAAACATCACTCACGCAGTGAACATCACTGCCGAAGGCAACATCACTTGCCCGCAAGGGCAAACATCGTTCCAAAAACAAAAGCACTTCTTGTGAAGTGCTTTTGTTTTTGGAGGCGCCACCCGGAATCGGACCGGGGATGAAGGTTTTGCAGACCTCTGCCTTACCGCTTGGCTATGGCGCCGAATTATGGAGCGGATTACGGGGCTCGAACCCGCCACCTCCACCTTGGCAAGGTGGCGCTCTACCAAATGAGCTAAATCCGCGTTTTATGTAGAAGCTCTGTTCGAGCCAATGGCCTATTTTAAAAATGGCGACTCGGATGGGGCTCGAACCCACGACCTCTAGCGTGACAGGCTAGCGCTCTAACCAACTGAGCTACCAAGCCGTTTGAATAGGGCGAAGCAGGAAGGCTTCCTGCTCGCTCTTATGGTGGAAGCTAAGGGGCTCGAACCCCTGACCCTCTGCTTGTAAGGCAGATGCTCTCCCAACTGAGCTAAGCTTCCGTTTCAACTGCGCTTTATTATTATAGCAGATAGATTCTCTTTTGTCAATAGTTTTTTGAAAAAATATTTGGTTTTCCTTCACAGAGGGGATTTTTTGCTCCATTTCTATAATAAATACGCGCGATAACTCAAATATTTGCAAGATTTTATATATCTATTCTATATTTTGCAAAATCTTGAATTGATTTTTTCGAAAAAAAGTGCTACAATGAGAGTATCAAAACTAAAATTTCCGAAGGAGATAAAAATATGAAGGTTAAGGTTTTTGAAACCGCCGCAGAGGGCGGCGCTGTTGCCGCAAAGCAAGCGGCAGAAAAGCTAAACGCCGTGATCGCAGAAAAGGGCAGCGCGCGTCTTCTGCTTTCCACGGGCGCATCGCAGTTTAAATTCTTTGAGGCATTCGTGAAGGAAAACGTAGATTGGAGCAAGGTTGAAATGTTCCATCTCGACGAATACGTTGGCATCTCGGAGGAGCATCCCGCATCCTTCCAGAAATATCTGAAGGAGCGCTTCATAAACGTTGTGCATCCCGGAAAATTCCATCTCCTCTCGGGCGAGGGCGATCCCGAAGCAACGATTGCAAAGGTTTCCGCTTGCCTGGCAGAGCGCCGCATCGACCTCGGCCTGATCGGCATCGGAGAAAACGGCCATATTGCCTTTAACGATCCGCCTGCCGATTTTGAGGACACCCGATTCTACAAGGTTGTTAACCTCTCGGACACCTGCATTCAGCAGCAGCTGCACGAGGGCTGGTTTGAAAACGAGGATGCCGCATATAAGCAGGCGATCTCCATGACCTGCCAAAAGATCATGGATTGCGAAACGATCATCAGCGTTGTTCCCTACGCAGTGAAGGCAAAGGCCATTCACGATACGCTGACGATGGAGGAGACCAACCTCGTTCCCGCAACGCTGATGAAGCGCCATGCGGACGTTACCGTTTACTGCGACAAGGACAGCGCCGCGCTGACCGATCCTGCCGTTCTCGCCGCCTTCGCTTAAACGAAACGATTTTTTACAAAAAACAAAACAGAGCGAAGGAAATTTCGGGCATTCGGAAATCTCTCGCTCTGTTTTTTTTATCATTTTCCCATTCCCCGCTCGGCGGGCGCCTTTCCCATCAGGCGCTTGAAGTTATAGAAAAACGAGGTGTAATTGCTATATCCAACCATAGCCGCCGCCTCGGATGCAGAATAGCCTTTTCGCAAAAGCTCTGCCGCTCTGTGCATCTTTTTGAGTAAAATGTAATGCATTGTTGTCATATGAACGGTTTTTGCAAAGCGGTGGCAAAGCGTTGACTTGCTGACAAAAAGATGATCCGCAACGTCCTCCAGCCGTATCGGCTCGCCGATATGCTCGCTGATATAGGTAACCGCAGCCGAAATGAGGCCATCCTTGGAGGTCGGAGAAGCAAAGCGCTCCTTGTGCGCAGAAAACATCTTATCGGTTTGGATCATAAAGCCGAGAAGCTTTGACATAATGAAAAGCCTCTTGTAGCGATCCTCGTCCTCGCAGGAAAATATCTCGCCAAGCAGCCGATCCAGCCCGTATTCCGAAACGAGCGTGCGCGGAACGATATGCAATCTCTCCCCCGCCTCCCGCGAGAAAACCTCCAGCGGCGCGCAAAGCTCGCGCATCATGGAGCGAAGCGCATCAATATCAAAAAGGAGAACGAGCCGCTCATAAGGCTTTCTTCCATCGATGCGGATGGCGTGGATCTCGCCGGGTGCAACGAAGATCATATCCCCCGGTCCTGCCGTGTAGGTTTCGCCCTCGATGATATAGGAGATCTCTCCCTCGAGGAGCAGAAGCATCTCGTACGAGGCGTGCGCCTCCGAGGGATGCAGGTATTCTCCGCCCGTAGCTTCCGTGCGAACGTGATGATAATAGATCGCATCGCCGATCAGGTTATATTGCTTCAAAACTTCGGTTTCAGGCAATGGCATGGGCGCACTCTCCTTTCGGTCTTTACCAAAAGTATATCACAAGATTTTATATATTTCAACAAATTCATATAAAAAAATTCGGAGATTGATATGAAACGAATTGCAGTTG
>JAZQWS010000061.1:0-3272 GCA_045632465.1 Eubacteriales bacterium | reverse complement strand
AAGGTGTTCGCCGTGATCACGTTGCTGCCCGCCTCGCAGTAAGCGCGGTGGATCTCTTCGATCACCTCGGGGCGTTCTATATTCCAAAGCTCAGGCGGCGTTCCTGCCGGAAGGCCGCGGCTTTGCACCATCGTTCCGAAGCCGCCATCAAAATAAAGGCGCTCGTGCAGGATGGCTCGTCTTAAATTCTTTTTCATGTGTTATTCTCCTTTTCCATCCTCGGATCTTATGCCGATGATGGCGGTGATGGACTTTTGCGGGATCATCAACAAGCTGTCGCTTAGCGTAATATGTAAATGTTTGTTTGCTTCTGTCGCATTTAATAGGTCGGATTGAATGGAAAGCGGCAGATCTGCATATCCGGGGCTGAATCTTGAAGCGAGATGCTTTTTCTCGCCGAGCATAGCGTTTGCAAGATCGGCGGCCGCCTCTGCATAGGCCGATGCAAGCCCGTCTGCAAGAAAATGCTTTGCAGGGGAGAGGATGCTTAGGCGGTGCAGCCATCGCTCGGTCTTGATCCCAAGCGTTACGGCCATCAGATAGGCCTCGCGGCATCCCGCGAGATTTTTTGCAAGCGCCGCGCTCTCGGCCGAAAAATCGGGAAAAAGCAAAACGTCGCCTTGTATCTCAATCGGAACGCGCACGGCAACCATGCCTGCCTGTATCGTTTCCTTCAGCTCTCTTTCTGCTTTTTCGATCGCATCGTCGCGGTATCCGATCGGCGTGCGAAGTCGCGCCGCGATCTCTTCTTCGGCGGGAAGGAGCGCCTCGGTCGGAAAATTTTGATAAAGGATCTCGCCCATCATTTGATGATCTCGGAAAGATTGTGATGAATGGCGGCGGCAACGTCGGGGCGGTTCATGGAATAAACGTGAACGGCGCTGATACCGTTTGCGAAGAGGTCAACGATCTGCTCCGTCGCAAAGGCAATGCCGGCCTGCTTCATGGCCTCGGGCTTGTCGCCGTAGCGGTCAACGATGCGCAGAAATCTCTGCGGAAGCGCGCCGCCGGAAATCGAAATGATGCGCTTGATCTGTGCCGCATTGGTCACGGGCATGATACCTGCAACCACGGGCACCTGCACGCCCGCGCGGTAGAGTCTGTAAAGGAAATTGTAGAGAATGTTGTTGTCGAAAAACATCTGCGTGGTTAAGAATTCGCATCCCGCATCCACCTTTTTGCGCAGACCCTCGATGTCGGCGGCAAGGTTTTCGCTCTCGGGATGTCCCTCCGGGTAGCAAGCGCCGCCGATGCAGAAATCGCCGCGCCTCCGAATTTCTTCAACAAGCTCGCTTGCGTGCTTGTAGTGCGCCGCGCTTCGATCAAATCCCTCGGGCGCATCGCCGCGCAGAGCAAGGATGTTTTCAACGCCGCGTGCCTTCAGCATTGCAAGCTGCTCGTCGATCTTTTCCTTCGTGGAGGAAAGACAGGTCAGGTGCGAAAGCGGCGTAACGCCGTGTGCCTCCAGGGCCTGGCAGATATCCGCCGTGTATTGCGAGGTGCCGCCGCCCGCTCCGTAGGTAACGCTCATGTAAGAGGGGGAAAGCTTTGCGATCTCGGTGGCCGCCGCCAAAACGTTTTCAAATTTATCGCTCGTTTTCGGAGGAAAAACCTCGTAGGAAAGGCTCGGCTTTTCTCCTTTGATAATCTCGATGATTTTCATGCTTTTACCTGCCGTTTTATATTATATAAGGATAGTTTAGCACATCTTTTTTGGTTTTGCAAGGGAATGAAATAAAAAATCGTTTATAATTTTGCACAAACGCAAAAAAACGCGGAATAAAAAATCCGTGATTTTGCCAAAAATACAAATTGCTGACAATTTTTTCGAAAAAAATCTTGACAAATGCAGGAAAAAAGAGTATAATTTTTATCGGTTAGCATATGCTAACTGCATTAAAACGATCGGAGTGAATGAAAGCATGAATCTTTGGCAGGCCGAGATTGGCATGGAATATATCGTTGACCGCATCGAGAGCGGCGATGAGGATATGGAAAGCTTTTTGTTTTCTCTCGGATGCTATGGCGGCGAGCCGATCACGGTTATCAGCAAAAAGAAGAAAACGCTCGTTGCTTCGATCAAGGACGGACGCTACAGCATGGATCGCGCGCTGGCTGAGGCGATTTTTTTGAAATAAAATGAAAATCGCGGGGATCGTCCCCCGAGTTTCTTTTGCGCGGCGGTTAGCGCGTGCTAACTCAAAAAGTATTTTACGCGGATACAGAGTCCGTTAAAATAACCATACATATTTTTGGAGGAAATTTATGAGAATTGCTTTGGCAGGCAATCCGAACAGCGGTAAAACGACCATGTTCAATGCCTTGACCGGCCGAAACGAAAAGGTTGGAAACTGGGCGGGCGTTACCGTTGACAAAAAAGAGCATCCGATAAAAAAATCCCTCGCGGGTACGGAAGCGGAGCTGATCGCCGTTGATCTTCCCGGTGCGTATTCGATGTCCCCCTTCACCGCAGAGGAGAGCATCACCAGCCTGTACGTAAAAAATGAAAATCCTGATGCGATCATCAATATCGTGGATGCCACGAATCTTTCGCGCAGCCTTTTCTTCACAACACAGCTTCTGGAGCTTGGCATTCCCGTGGTTGTTGCTCTTAATAAGAGTGACATCAACGAGAAGAAAGAAAACGTGATTGACGCAAAGCTTCTTTCCGAAAAGCTCGGCTGTCCCGTGATTGAAACGGTTTCCACCTCGCATAAGGGCATGCAGCAGTTGATCGCGGCGGTGACCGCCAACGTAGGGAAGGGACAGAAGGCGCCCTACAATCCCGGTGCGGTGGACGAAACCAACCGCGATGCTGTGACCGAGGCGGATAAAAAGCGCTTCGCATTTGTAAACGAAATTGTAAAGGCCGTTGAAAAACGTAAGGTTCTCACAAAGGAGACGAACGTCGGTGATAAGATCGACGAAATTCTGACCAATAAGTGGTTTGGTCTCCCGATCTTCGCTGTGATCATGTATGCCGTATTCTGGATTTCGCAGGCAGGTCCCGCCGTTTGGCTCGCTGATTGGATCACGGGCTTGCTGGAAATCGGCCAGGGCTGGGTTTCCGAAGCTCTTGGCGATGGCATTTGGGCCTCCATCCTCGTGGATGGTATCATCGGCGGCTTTATTGCCATCGTTGGCTTCTTGCCTCTCGTTATGGTTATGTATTTCCTGATCGCGCTTCTCGAGGATTGCGGATATATGGCGAGAGCCACGGTGGTTCTCGATCCCATCTTCAAGAAGGTTGGTCTTTCGGGAAAATCCGTGAT
>JAZQWS010000060.1:0-6290 GCA_045632465.1 Eubacteriales bacterium | reverse complement strand
TCGCGCCGTCCACAGTCATTGTTCCATCCGCAAAGGAAGGAACGCGGATTCCAACCGTAACCTCTCCTTGCGGTGCCTCCAGCACCGAAATCACAACCTCTTCGCCGTAGGGATACTGCGTTTGAACCGCAAGTTTCAGCCCCTCTGCGACAACCGTTCCGTTCATCGGATGATTGATACGAATGCCGTCCTTGGCCGCCATCACGGAGGAGATCGGCATCAATGCCACACCCGCGCCGCCGATACAAGCGCAGCATCCGTAGCACCTTCCACCCTCCATACGGCGGAATCCGCCGACACGGCGATTGCGATTGTCCTTATAAAGCGGCGAATATGCGTCAAACGTGTATCCGCCGATCAACTGAATGAAGGGGAGAACCTTCTCATAACCGTAAGTATTGCAAGCGTGCGTATCGGTCGGAAGGACGGTATTTTTGCCGAAATTGATGCTTCCAAGCATCGCGTTGTATCCCGCGCGCTCCATCGCATCGGCGTATTTTGCCTCACCCGTCAGGCAAAGTGCCTGATAAAAGGCCTTCATCAGCGTCACGGTAACGCAGGTTTCCTGCTTCACCTCTTCATTGAATTCCGTCTGCATCACGGAGCTATGGTCAAAAAGCTCGTGCATCGTTCCCGCGCAACCGATCAGCGTGAAATCGGTTTCCAGAACACGCGCAATAAAGTTCAGGAAGGCTTTTTTCGCATTCTCGTCTCCGCTCACACGGTAATATTCCAAAACGCCCTCAAAATACGAGGTGGCCTCATACGCCTTCTTCACGGGATATTCGTAAGGTGCCTTCTCACCCGCAAGCGCAAGCTCATAAATATTGCCCCACTTCGATCCGCCGCGGCGCACAAGATATGCGGCAAAATCGAGATATTTCTTCTCGCCCGTAAGGCTGTACATATGCACCACGGGCTCCAGAATGGAGCTGGAGTTCAAAGCGCCCCAGGTCCAGTTGTTATGCGTTGTGGCCTCCAGAATATCGATCTTGCCTTCTCCATCGCCAATGCGCTCCAGAATGTAATCCAGATGCCCGCAAAGCGCAGAAATAATTCTCTCCTTCAGCGCATCCTCCTCGCAGATATCGTAGAAAAACTGCATACCGAGAAGAACGTATTTTCTGCACCACATATCCCAGTAGCCAAATTCCTTTTCCTGCTTATAGGTGGAAAAGCGGCCGTTTTCCTCCTGCGCGGAAAGCAGATCCAGCACGGCATCCTTCAGAATTTCATAAAGCTCTCGATCCTTCGTGTAAGAATACACACGGCAAGCGCCGCGCATCATCTTGCCAAAGAATTCTCCGTTCCATCCGCCATCCTCGCTGTCCTTCTGCAGGCGGAACTGATCCACAAAGGTCCGCCAAAGAATTTTATTTTTAGACTGATGCGCCTCCACGAAGCGCGTTGCAACGTCATACGTTCCCGTATAAGCAAAGCTTCCCGCGGGGAGCTCAAAAAGCACGTCGGTCGCCAATCTGGTTTTATACATCGGATTCTTGATATCTTTCATTTTTGCAATTCCTTCATTATAATAATATATTATTTACAGTTTGTCTGATTCCAGGTGGGAAAGATCTCGCGCCAAACGTCCGTATGCGCCTCGCAATCCAGAAGATGCGCAAAATATGCGTTTTCCGTTTCAGTCGCGCCGGGCGCATAAGCCTTGGCAACCGCCGCGGTATATTTTTCGCGCGCCTCCTCGCAGAAAGCACGCCAGCCAAGAAGCCATTCCCCGCTCGCAAGCTCCGCGTTGCGTTTTTCGAAAGCGGCCATCAATCTTTCCTTTTGCTCGCCCTTGGCAAGCATGATATCATCATCGGTGGAAACGATCGGAATAAAGGAAATTTCATTTTTCTTCGTGTCGTATTCCACGGCAAGCTCGCTATACCAGCCCTCACGAGGATCGGGATCCATGAAATGGAAGTTTCCCTGCCCATAGAGAATATGGCCGCCCTCGTATTTTTCATAGCAGCCGATGCAATGGCTATGCTGGCAAAGCACGAGGTCCGCGCCGTTTTTCACCATCGCGCGGCAGAGCTTATAGAGTCTCGGAGAAGGATATGCCGAAAATTCCTTGCCGCCGTGGTACATCACGATCACGCGATCTGCCTCTGCCTTCGCCGCGCGGATATCCTCCATCGTGTCATAGGGATCATAGGGGCGCGAGCCGCAGCGATCCTCCAAGGCATAGGAATATTCGTGCTCGCAAACGGCAACAACAGCGATCTTCTCGCCATCCTTCTCGTAAAAATAGTTTCTTCTCGAATCCGCAAGATTCTTTCCAAAGCCCGTGTAATCCAAGTCAACCGCAGAAAGCGCCGCAAGCGTATCCTCGATGCCCTTTGTTCCGAGGTCGAAAACGTGATTGTTGCTGAGTCCGCAAACCGTAACGCCAACCGACTTCAGCACCTCGGCGGTTTCGATCGGCGCATCCAAGGCAGGGCCAAACTTTTTGATGGCCGCCTTCGATTCCGTCAGCGCGCATTCAAGATTCACAGCAATAAAATCCCGTCCCGAAAAAATAGGAAGCACGTCGCCGAAAATACGATCGATCTCTTTGTTTTTGAATTTATCGTACGAGGTGGTGTGCGGGCAGATATCTCCAAGGAGCAATGTTTTCATAAAAAGCGCCTCCAAAAAGCAACAGTTTCTTACCTTTTATATTATATAAGAATTCGCCGCATTTTTCAATCCCTTCGCCGCTTTTTCTATAAAAAGATTTCATCGGCAATCTCTCCCGCGCCGCATCCCGCGCACCTTGACTTTTCATCCCCCGTATGCTATAATAAAGTATCCATTTTCAAAAAGGTAAGGAATTCAAAATGAAGATTTTCAAAACGAAATTTCCGCTTTTTTTACTCCTGCTTCTCATATCGATTTTCGCTCTCGCCTCCTGCAAGGAGCAGCCCGAAGAGCCAAAGGATGACTTCATCCCCGTGGTGCGCTTCGCGGTGACGAGCGATGTGCATATCCGCTCCTATGACACGTCCAAGAGCCCTCAAGACTATCAAAGCCACGAGATCCTTGAGCATTTCTGTGAGAGCGTTTATGACTATAGCGAATCGCAACCCTATAATAAGCTGGATGCGATCTTCTTCGTTGGCGACATGACACAAACCGGATATGACGATGAATTCGAGGACTTCTTCAATATTGTAAACGCAAACACCAAGGACGAAACGCTGGTGCGCGCCATCCTCGGCAACCACGAATTCCGCGCCACGCGCTATGACGACGGCACCAGCAAGGATGACCGATACAGTAACACCTCGGTTGCCGCCACCTTTGAGAAATATCTTGCTTACGGCGAATACGAGGAAGCGGATGCGCATCTCCTCGTTGGCGACTATCATTGCATTATCCTGAACATGGATCGCTATTCAGACTACGTGAAATTCACGCCCCAGCGCCTTGCCTGGCTGGAAAAGCGGCTGAAAATTGCCTCTGCCGAGGATCCCACGGGCGAAAAGCCCATCTTCGTTTTCCATCACGTGCCCGCCGTAGGAACGGTTAACGGCCTCACCTCCGATGGTGATACCGCCCTGCGCGAGGTGTTAGATAAATTTCCGCAGGTCGTTGATTTCTCCGGGCATTCGCACTATTCCCTCACCAATCCCCGATCCATCTGGCAGGAGGAATTCACCGCCATCAACACCGGCGGCCTCGCTTACCTGAGCATTTCGCTCCTCAAGGATGGTAAAACCACCACCGTGAAGGCCGTTGACAACAACGGCGCCTGGGAAAAAACCAACAGCGAATCGGAGATCCGCAACGGCGGGCTCTATTATTTCGTTGAGATCGATGCCTCGCACAAGATCCGCCTCGTGATGTATAATCTTTACACCGATTCGGTGGAAAAGATCATTTCGATCGGCAGCGTTACCGAAAAGAGCATCGGCTCATTCGAGGATCGCAAGGCGGCATCGGAAACACCCGCATTCGCCGCGGGAACGCAAATTTCTCCAACCTTTATCGGCAAAAACCGCGCCATTCTCTCCATTCCGCAGGCAAGCTGTGCTGACGGCGTTGCAAGCTATCGCGTGGAGCTTTATCACGGCGAAGAGCTTCTGCAAACGACCTATCGTCTTTCCTGCAACTATCTCGGCGCGGCCATGCCATCGAGTATCTCTGCTCCGCTCGAGGACCTCTCTCCCGCCACGGCTTACACCGTGAAGGTATTCCCCGTCAGCGATTGGTACAAGGAAGGCGCGCCCATCGCATATTCCTTCACCACCGCAGGTGCAGATGATCTGCGCCCCGACGTTTTCTCCATCCAATTCCACACGGACGGCCACGCCACCGATGCCGTTACGAGACAAGCACTCGATGCATACAACAGTCCTTCTATATCCTACGATGGCACGATCGGCAAAAACGTTGCCTCCATGAGCGGCGAGAACAGCTACGCATTCGCCCCCATGTATGATACCTATGCCGCCATCACCAACGGATTCACTTTAGAGGCATATATCTATCTGGATATGTATTCAACGTCAACGCTTTATCCCATCGGTCATATGCAAAACGGCGGCTTCGGCCTGGAGGTCAAAAACGGCGAGCTTCGGTTCCTCGTTTACTCCGGAAACAAAGCCTATGAGAGCGCAAAGGCATTCATGCGCTACGGCGAATGGGTGCACGTGGTCGGCCGCTATGACGGCGAAACGATCTCGCTCTATATGAACGGAGAAAAGGCCGGCGAAACCAAAGCCACCTCCGCAGAATGGACGCTCCCAACGGTAGGTGCGAGATACCTCGTGATCGGCGGCGACGCCACCCACCAATCGTACGTTGGTACAAACTTTTCAAGATGCAAGGTCGCGGCAACTGCGCTTTACAGCACCGCCCTGACGGACGCAGAGATCCGCTCGATTTACCAAAATCTCAAAAAATAATTCTCCGTTTTAAAAGAAACAAAGCCATCTCGGCGCTCAACGGCATCGGGATGGCTTTATTCTATAGAAACTCGTATAGATCGAAATCAAAAATCCATACTAAAAGAAAGAACACAAGAAAACGCTCCCTTTTGGGGAGCGAAACGGAGGCCTCCGATGGATCAAGAAGCCATACGCAATACGATCACATCCTTTGCAACAACGGTGGGCGTTAAGATCCTGATTTCACTTGCTATACTTTTGGTTTCCTTCAAAATCATTAATTTTGCCGCGAGAAAAATTGAAAAAAGCTCTGAAAAACACCATGCCGATAAAACCGTTTTGCGCGCGGCCGTCTACGCCTTCAAAATCGGCTTAAAGCTCCTCATCGGCATCTGCATCGTGGGTTACCTGGGCATAGACACCAGCGGCATCACCGCGCTCGTAACCTCGCTCGGTGTATGTGTCGGCCTTGCCGTCAACGGCGCGCTTTCCAACCTTGCGGGCGGCGTTTTGATCATTCTCACGCGCCCCTTCCGCATCGACGATTATATCGAAGCGCAGGGATTTGCCGGCACAGTGGAGGACATCCATATTACCAACACAAAGCTACAAACACCCGATAATAAAACCATATATATCCCAAACGGCGCGCTTTCAAGCGGCACAATTGTCAACTATTCTTTGCAAAGTACCCGCCGTGTCGACATTACGTTCGCAATTTCCTACTCTGCCAACTTCAAGAAAGCGCAGGCAATCATTGCCGAAATTTGTGATCTTCATCCCTTGATTTTAAAAGATCCCGCGCCCTTTGTTCGCATTAGCGAGCACGCCGCCTCTGCCATTTTCATCACCACGCGCGCCTGGACGAAGAACGCAGACTTCTTTGCGGTGAAGTTCGATCTTTTGGAAAGCGTGAAGGACCGTTTTGATGCAGAAGGAATCGAAATTCCGTTTCAGCAGGTGGATGTGCGTATTAAAGGGGAGTGAGCTTAAGAAAGCTCACTCCCCGCACAGATATTACGAAACGTGTTCGGTTAAATATTTCATCGCAAATTCGTACCGCTTTTCAAAATATTCGCGAATAACCGCAACTTGAGAAAGATAATATTCCTCATTATAAGATTCCGCATCTTCGCTAACGAATCTACCATAGTAAACGGCCATAGGCGTCGCCAATATCTCGCTGATTTTATCGAGATATGCATTTACGTTTGCTGCAGAAAAATTTTCAACGGCAATACGATCAAATGTTTTTGAAAACATCTCCGCAAATTCTTCATTGCAAAGCAGCTTAGATAACATAAGTCCGAGAATGCATCTTTCATCAAGAGGGCCATACTTCCAATGATTTTTATTATCGAAGGGATCGCTGTCATAACTGCATTTGCTAGGAAGCATATTGGCAGAATCATC
>JAZQWS010000059.1:0-1501 GCA_045632465.1 Eubacteriales bacterium | reverse complement strand
GGGCGAGCGGGAGAAAAGTCGGGAAATTATCTTTTGAACCATGCCACCGCTCCGCACGTGCCGGGATCTGCCTTGAAGCCCTTGGCTTTATACGCACCGTTGATTGATTCCGGTCGCATTCACCCCGCCACCGTTTTGGATGATGTCCCGATATCCTTTTCTCGGGTAGGTAGCACCTATCGTGAATACCCAAAGAATTATCCGAACACGTATAGCGGGCTCATCACCGTTAAGGATGCTCTTCGCCTATCCAAAAACACCGTTGCCGTTCGCCTTTATGAAATGCTGGGCGCGGAGAATATATACCGTCTCCTCGTGAAGCGCATGGGCTTCGAAACGCTCGTGCGCTCGGTGGAAAATGAAAACGGCGATCGGTTAACGGATCTTGCCGCCGCGCCTCTTGCCCTTGGTCAGCTATCCTACGGCGTGCCTCTTCGCCGTCTAACCGAGGCTTACACCGTGTTTCCGAGCGAAGGCATCCTGCATGGCTCCAAAAGCTATTACGCCGTGTACGATGGAGAGGGAAGCCTTTTGCTTTCCAAGGAATCCTCCGCCGAGCGCGTCTTTTCCGAGGAGGGGGCGCGCCTTATGAATCAGCTTCTTTCCGAGGTGGTTGAGAGTGGAACGGCGAAAAGCGTCACTCTTTCGGGTGTGGTGGACACCGCGGGGAAAACGGGAACTTCGGGCGAGGATCACGATCGCCTCTTTGTTGGCTATACGCCCTATTACACGGCAGGCATTTGGATGGGATATGAGGAGGGCAACCGCGCGATAGGAAAAATCGCGCCCACGCATCTTGCTTTGTGGGATGCCGTTATGTGCGATATTCATGCAAAGCGCCTTGCGCATGTGCCGGAGGAGCGGATCGAAGGATTTTCCCTGGCGGGGCTTGTCCGATGCGCCTATTGCAAGGATTCGGGATGTGAAGCGGGGGCGTACTGCGGAATGGATCTGCGCGGGGAGAGGGAAGAGCAGTTTTATTTTCTCAGGAAAAGCCGTCCGCACGGCACGTGCCAAACGCATATCCCCGTCTACTACGATATGGAAAAAGGATGCGTTGCCACGAGAGAAACGCCGCTTTTCGATCTTGCCATCGTTTCCATGATTCGCGTAGAGGGAAGAGATTTCCCGAAGACGGTGCTTGTGAGTGATGAAAAGTATGTCTACCTCTCGCCGGCAGAGGAGAGGGAGGCATTATTGCCGCCGCACTTGCCTTTTTTACCGACAAAAAGAAAGAAAATGCTCGAAAAGAGAAAATAAATATCGCAAATCTCTTGATTTTTTTCTGAAATTGTGTTATAATACTATACGCGAAATTTAATATGCTTATCAAGAGCGGCGGAGGGACTGGCCCTATGAAGCCCGACAACCTACTTCGGAAAAGTAAGGTGCCAAATCCTGCAGATGAGATTTTTTCTTAGCCTTGGGGGATTGTGTGCCACCAAGGCTTTTTTTGACCGATACGATAAGCAAGAAGGAGAAAAACAATGAGCAAATTTCT
>JAZQWS010000058.1:0-5646 GCA_045632465.1 Eubacteriales bacterium | reverse complement strand
AGGCCGCCAAGCTTGATATGTCGGTTGCTTCATAACTTTTGGTTATTAAGCGATTATATAAACCTCCCTTTGCATCCTGAAATCGACAGGAGGCCGAGGGGCGATTTAAGCGAAAATAAGAGAGAATTGCGGCGCTGAGCGTCTCCTCGCGGCAGGGCGCCGCCAGGTCTTGGATTTGCGATAAAACAACTTCTTTTGCTTCTTTTGGAATATAATCCATGGCAGAACCATCTCCCGAAAGAAGACCTGCGCGAATGGCGGAAGCACTTTGATGCGCCTTTTCTTCATCTATCCTCTCTGCGCGATAGTCTGCGCCGCTTCTTGAAACGGTGTGTGGATCGATCGAGCTTTTCATCGTCTTCAGCGCCTTGATATATTCCAGCGCAAGGATATTGTTGGGGCGCAAAATTTCCTTTGCGGCCTCTGCTCCGATGTAATGGGCAAGCGCTTCCTCGCTGAGCTCAGCATGTCCGAGCGCAGGTTTCGCCTCGGAGATCTCCTTCATCTTCTTGATGAATTCCTTTTTTTGCATGCGCTCTGCGGTTTCCTTCAGGAGGGAAAGATCGCCGCATTCGCTTCCAAAGGAAAGAACGTCGATCTGTCCGATGCCTTCCGCAATGGCAACGCCCGCCTTTGCAAAGATCTCCGCGCTTCCCATCGAATAGGGAAAGGGAAGCTCCAAAACGAGATTCGCTCCGCAAAGCACGGCCATTTTTGCACGTGCGCTTTTATCCATCATAGCGATGTGGCCGCGCTGGGTGTAGTTGCCGCTCATGATAGCAACGATGCGCGTATCCTCGCCAAAATCCTCGCGTATGCGGCGGATCTGATATAAATGGCCGGAGTGAAAAGGATTATATTCCGAGATGATTGCCACGGTTTTCATTCTTTTCCTCCAACTTTTTCAAAAAACTATTGCCAAACGGCGTAAGATGGTGTATAATACTATGTGATATTCAAAAAATAAAAATACAGAGAGGAATTCACATGAAAGTATTGGTTGTCAATGCCGGCTCCAGCTCCTTGAAGTATCAGCTTTTCGATACTGCAAAGGACGTTGTTCTGGCAAAGGGAAACTGTGAGCGTATCGGTATTGAAGGTTCGCTCATCACGCACAAAACGAAGGAAGGAAAGAGCCGCGTAAAGGAAATGCCCCTTCCCACGCATGCAGATGCAATCAGCCTCGTAGTTGAGATGCTTCTGGATAAGGAGGTTGGATGCATCGCTTCCGCAGACGAGATCGAGGCAATCGGTCACCGCGTTGTGCATGGCGGTCCTTACTACGCACAGTCTGTTCTCGTAAGCGAAGAGGTTATGGAGGTTCTTGAGAACTGCCGCGCATTCGCGCCTCTTCACACGGGCGCACACATTATGGGTATCCGCGGATGCCTGAAGGTTATGCCCAACGTTCCCCAGGTTCTCGTATTTGATACAGCCTTCCATCAGACGATGGAGAAGGAAGCATATATGTACGGTATCTCCTACGATATGTACGATGAGTTCAAGATCCGCCGCTACGGTGCGCACGGAACTTCTCATAGATACGTTAGCGCAGAGGCTGCAAAGCTGATCGGCAAGCAGGATGCAAAGATCGTTACCTGCCATATCGGAAACGGCTCGTCCATTAGTGCCGTAAAGAACGGAAAGTGCATGGATACTTCCATGGGCTTCACTCCTCTGGACGGCATCATGATGGGAACCCGTTGCGGAGCAATTGACCCCGCGATCGTTCCTTTCATCATGGAGAAGAAGGGCTTCACTCCCGCAGAGATGGATGCTTACATGAATAAGAAGTGCGGCTTTCTCGGCATCAGCGGCATTAGCTCGGATGCAAGAGACCTTGAGGCTGCTATGAACAAGGGCGACGAGAGAGCAAAGCTTGCGTACGATATGCTTTGCTATCAGATCAAGAAGTTCATCGGCTCTTATTCCGCGGCTATGGGCGGTTTGGATGCCATCGTATTTACCGCAGGTATCGGTGAGCACACGCCCTACATCCGTAAGGGTGCTCTTGAGGGACTTGAATTCCTCGGCGTTGAGCTGGATGAGGCAAGAAACACCTTCGGTCACAGCGACGTTCCCGTGAAGATCTCCACGGATAATTCCAAGGTTGCCGTTTACATGATCCCCACCAACGAGGAGCTTGTAATTGCAAAGGATACGGAGGCTCTCGCCACCAAGGCGTAAGCGCACCGCTTCAAAATAAAAGAAACTCACCGCTCCCATCGTCGGGGACGGTGAGTTTCTTTTATTGATTATATCATATAAAACAAGAAAAGTCAAGAAAATTCTGTGAGCATAAGTCGCTCGCCGATCTTTTGTATCAGTGCATCCTTCATCGGTCGCATCCTTTCAAAATCTACTGCAGGTGTGTAGATCTTCTCAAGCGCAAAATGACTTTCGGATGCGTGCGCAAGCGCCTCTCTTGCAAGGGAAAGAAACCGCTCTGCCTCTGCTTGATAGGCGCTTATGCGTGCATCATCCTTTGCGCTTTGCGGTACAAAAAATTGCTCGCAATCAAGCCCCCCTGTCCCTATCGTAAAGGAGACTCTTTCGTCCTTTAAAAATATGCCGTCAATGCGATCCTCTGAAAAAGGCGAAGGGGAATAATATCCGCCGGCATTGTGCGCCGAGAGTAGGGAAAGTATCTCCGAAAGAAGCAGGGATCCTTCGCTTTCGCTCGCCGAAAAAACAAATTTTTCCTTGGCTGCGGCCTCATAAGTATCCAGCGTGACAAGCCCTTCGCGGGAGAAGGCTCGGATCAGTCTGGGCGAAAAAACGGCGTTGCTTTTTATAGAAATTCGGGGGCGGATCCTCGCATTGAAGAAGTCCTTGATTTTCTTTTTGTCTATTCTTTTGGTTGTTTCTGCCTTGATTTTATCGTTGAATATTCCAAAAAGTCTTAGATGAAAGTAAGCCTCCTTGTATGCGAGGCTCTTTTCTTTTTGAAGCGAAAGGATGGCTTTTTTCTCTGCGCGCAAGGCGCTTGTATCGAAGCAAGCACCAAGGTCGAAAAGCTCGTCGCATGCTCCCGGAAGGCGCGCATCTCGCTCGTGCGGCGCGGTTCCGTCCAGCACGCAAATGCTTCGTCCCGCATGCGTCAGAAGCAGGCCATCAAGCGATTTTGGATCGGAGGAGCAATGAAAGATCTCCATCTCCGTGTCCTTCCGATCAAAGGTGGAGGCCAGGTCGCGCAGAAGCGTGCTTTTTCCCGTTCCCGGGCCTCCTTTCAGAATGAAAACGCTCTCGGCATTTTCGGAAGAAAAGATCTCGTCAAAATAGCTTCGGAATCCACTCGCACCGTTTGCGGCCGCAAAAAAGCGAAGGGGCATTGATGTCATGGCTGTATCCATAAAAAATCTCCTTTTGTATCGAATTTTGTTGCTTTATGGCTTTTTGATCTCTCGTGCTTGACAATTCCTATTTTTTAATATATAATATAATTATATGTTTACAATAGGGGGTGTATACCTTGAAGGTCATAGGCGTTTGCGGAGGCTCGGGAAGCGGTAAGGGCGAGGTCTGTCGCTTGTTTTCGGAGCTTGGTATCCCTTCGATTGACACGGATGCCCTTTATCATGAGATGACGGCGAAGAGATGTGCGTTAACCAAGGCGCTCGCCGCCCGCTTTGGGGAAGACGTCTTGGATGGGAGCGGAGCACTTTGCCGCCCCCGTCTTGCAAAAAAGGTCTTTGCTCCCGGGGCAGAGGATGCCCTCGCGGATCTCAACCGCATTGCGCACGCGCATATCCTTGCGGGCGCTCGCGTATGGCTTGCGGAATGTCGCGAGCGCGGCTTGCCTGCCGCGCTGGTGGATGCGCCTCTTCTTTTTGAATCGGGCTTTGATAAGGAATGCGACGGTATTATTTGCGTAACCGCTCCCGTTGAGCTTCGAATCGCGCGCATCATGGAGCGCGATGGAATATCCCGCCTTGATGCCGAGCGGCGCATCGGAGCGCAGCATTCGGATGCATATCTTCTGGAGCGATGCGGGTATCATATAGTTAACGAAGGGGATCTATCCACCCTGCAGGCGCACGTTGGGGAAGTCGCGCAAAAAATCTTGAATATGTGAGGAAAAAGACATGAGCGAAAAAACAGAAGGTCAGAAAATCAGCGAGCAGCTTTGCTATAAAAAGAAGAATGTATACGAGGAAGCCGATGCCGCTAAGATCAAAGAAATTTTTGATTATGCGGAGGGCTATAAGGCTTTCCTTGATTCTGCCAAGACCGAGCGCGAGGCCGTTGAGGCTGCGATCAAAATGGCAGAGCGCGCAGGATACGCGAGCTATCGCCTCGGCGAGTCCTTGAAGGTTGGCGATAAGAAATATCTCAATAACCGTGGCAGAAGCCTGATCCTGTTTTCCATCGGAGAAGAAAGCCTTGAGGAAAATGGAATCCGTATCCTTGCCTCGCACGTGGATGCTCCTCGCCTGGATCTGAAGCAGATCCCTCTCTATGAGGATTCCGGCATGGCGTTTTTCAAAACGCATTACTACGGCGGTGTTAAAAAATATCAGTGGACGGCGATTCCTCTCGCGCTTCACGGCGTGATGATCAAGGAAAACGGCGAATCCGTTAAGGTTTCGATCGGCGAGGATGCTTCCGATCCGATCTTTTATATCAACGATCTTCTGCCGCATCTTGGCGCAAAGCAGGCGGCAGAGCCTCTCGGAACGGCGATTTCGGGCGAAACGCTGAATATCCTTGTTGGCGGTTTGCCTTATGCGGATAAGGAAATTTCGGATAAGATCAAGCTTTCCGTTCTCTCGCTTCTGCATGATAAATACGGCGTGACCGAGGAGGATTTCATCAGCGCAGAGCTTTCTCTCGTTCCCGCCTTCAAGGCAAGAGATATCGGCTTCGACCGCGCATTGATCGGTGCTTATGGACACGATGATCGCGTTTGCTCTTATCCTGCTTTGACAGCGTTGTTCGCCGCAGAAAGCCATAAGCACACCTCGATCGTTGTCCTTGCGGACAAGGAAGAGATCGGCTCGGTTGGCGTCAGTGGTATGCGCTCGGAGATCCTCATGGATCTGATCGGTGAAATTTGTGCCGCCAAGGCAGAAAATGCCGCGCTCGTTCGCAGTCGCTCGCTTTGCCTCAGTGCAGACGTAACGGCCGCGTTCGATCCCAATTTTGCAGATGTATATGAAAAGCGCAACAGCGCAATGATCTCCTGCGGCACTTGTATGAGTAAATATACGGGTGCGCGCGGAAAATCCGGAACGAGTGATGCAACGGCAGAACTCGTCGGTCTTGTTCGTTCCATCTTTGCGAAGGAGGGCGTGATCTGGCAAACGGCAGAGCTTGGCCGCGTAGATGTTGGCGGCGGCGGAACGGTTGCGCAGTATATCGCGAATCTCAACATTGACACGGTGGATATCGGCGTTCCCGTCATCTCGATGCACGCACCATATGAGGTTGTTTCCAAGGCGGACGTTTATTCCACGCACGAGGCGTTTGTTGCATTCCTGAAATAGTGCTTTCTCTAAAAAACGAGTAAGCAAAATTTCAGGAGGAGAAAATGTTAGCAAAGGTCGAAAAAATATACGATCGCTTCAAGGAGCTGGAGCAGATGATGCAGCTTCCGGATCTTGCAAGCGATGGGCAGAAATATGCCAAGGTAATGAAAGAATATAC
>JAZQWS010000057.1:0-2587 GCA_045632465.1 Eubacteriales bacterium | reverse complement strand
CAACGAGGAAGTTTATCCGCAGGTGGCGGATTTCACCTTCTACGGCGGTATTTACCGTGACGTAAACATCGTTTGTGTAGAGGAAACGCATTTTGATCTTGAATATTTCGGCGGCAAGGGACTCGTTATTACACCCGAGATCGCTGAAACTGCGGCGAATGTAAAAATTGACACCTACGTAAACGATATGGAAAAGGGCGACGAGATATCTTTTTGCATTTTTGATGCAGACGGAAATGCAGTCGCACAGTGTCAGAGTGCAATCACAAGCGCCGTTCTGACGATTGAGGACGTACACCTTTGGAACGGTAGAATTGATCCCTATCTCTACACGGCAGAGGTAGCGATCATTCGCGGGGGCGAGAAAATCGATCAGATATCCTCGCGTTTCGGCTGCCGTACCTTCCGTATTGATGCTGAGACCGGTTTTATTCTCAACGGAAAGGAATATCCGCTCCACGGTGTCAGCCGTCATCAGGACAGATGGCAGATCGGCAATGCGCTTCTTCCCGAGCATCACCTTGAGGATATGGATCTCATTTGTGAGGTCGGCGCAAATACCATCCGTCTTGCGCACTATCAGCACGATCAGTATTTTTACGATCTTTGCGACGAGCGCGGTATGGTGATCTGGGCAGAAATTCCTTATATTTCCCGTCATATGAGCGGCGGAAACGACAACACGATGTCGCAGATGCGTGAGCTGATCGTTCAGAACTATAATCACCCCTCAATCTGTGTTTGGGGACTTTCTAACGAGATCACGATGGACGGCGCGAAAGATCCCGATCTGATCGCCAACCATCACAAGCTCAACGACCTTGTTCACGAGATGGACAAGACCCGTCCCACAACGGTAGCTTGTATCTCCATGTGCGATATTGATGAAAAGTACGTTCACATCTCCGACGTGGTATCCTACAACCATTATTTCGGTTGGTACGGCGGAAGCCTTGACGAGTATGGAACTTGGTACGATAAGTTCCACGAAAAATATCCGAACAAGCCCATTGGTTGCTCGGAATACGGCTGCGAAGCGCTTAATTGGCATAACTCGAATCCCGAAAGCGGAGATTACACCGAAGAATATCAGGCGATCTACCACGAATCTCTCATCCGTCAGCTCTTTACGAGAAAATATATCTGGTCCACTCACGTTTGGAATATGTTTGACTTCGGCGCGGATGCAAGAGCCGAGGGCGGTGAAAATGGTCAGAACCATAAGGGTCTAATCACCATCGACCGTAAGTACAAAAAGGATGCGTTCTATGCCTACAAGGCATGGCTCGTCTCTCCCGACGTTGATCCCTTCGTGCATATTTGCGGTAAGCGTTACGTTGACAGAGTAGAGGAAGTTACTAAAGTAACTGTGTACTCAAACCTTCCCGAGGTTGAGTTGTTCGTGAACGGCGAGAGAATCGGCAAAAAGAGCGCCGAGGATCACTTCTTCTATTTCGAGGTTCAAAACATTGGAGAAACCGAGCTTGTTGCGGTTGCAGGTGAATGCAGAGATGAAAGCCGTATTTGCAAGGTTGACAAGATGAATCCCGATTATATTCTGCGTGAGCAGGGAGCGGTGCTGAACTGGTTCGATATCACCGAGGTGGAAGGCAGATTTTCACTTAACGATAAGATCGGAGATATTACAAAGACCTTACGCGGCAAGCTATGGATGATGGGGCTTTTCCTTACCATGGCAAAGAAAATGAGCGGCGGCAAGTCAAAATCAGCCGATAAAGACAAAAAGAAGAAAAAGAAAAAAACCAAGAATCCCGAAATGGGAAGCGGCGTGATGAATATGATTGGAAACTTTACCGTTCTTCGCTTCACGGGTATGCTTGGTATGCGTAACGTTTACTTTACTAAGGAAGAGCTGCTGAAGATCAACGCCAAGCTCAACCGTATGAAAAAGCCAAATAAATAATTTCTTCGAGAATGTGATTATGAACGTAGATGATATTATAAAACAACTCACGCGCGAGGAAAAAGCCGCTCTTGTGGCAGGTGTGGATTTTATGTATACCAATCCCGTGCCAAGACTGAATATACAAAGCGTGCGAATGAGCGACGGTCCTCACGGCTTGCGTGTGCAAAGCGCAGGCGGAGATAACGGAGTAACAGGAAGCGAGCCTGCGACTTGCTTTCCAACGGCGGCAACGACTGCTTCAAGCTGGAATCCCGAAAATACATATCAGATGGGAAAAGCGATCGGTACAGAAGCAAATCATTACGGCGTTCACGTGGTGCTCGGCCCCGCCGTCAATATCAAGAGAAATCCTCTCGGCGGCAGATGCTTTGAGTATTTTTCTGAAGATCCTTACCTCGCAGGCAAAATGGGAACTGCCGAGGTACAGGGAATTCAGGGCGAAGGCGTCGGCGTATCTGTCAAGCATTTCGCGCTGAACAACAGCGAAAACTATCGCTTTATGGGCGATAGTGTTGCCGATATGCGTGCCATTCGGGAGATCTACCTGAAGCCCTTTGAAATGATCGTGAAGGATGCGCATCCCGAAACCGTGATGTGTGCTTATAACAAGATCAACGGCACGTATTGCAGTGAAAACCAATGGTTGCTTACGGATGTTCT
>JAZQWS010000056.1:0-1639 GCA_045632465.1 Eubacteriales bacterium | reverse complement strand
CAGTAGTAGGTCCAGAGGTTTTGCACGCCGAGGGAGCAGAAGTGCTCGACATGCGGCGTTTCGGGAGAAGGATTGCGGATCAGGCCTTCTTTGTAATAGGCCGCGATCGCATCCGATGTGCCGTAGATGGCGTCCACTCCCTCGTAAGGATCGATCAGATCGGCGATGGTGGCGCGCGCCGCACGGAAGTTTTCGATCTTATCCGCTGCGGGCTCGTCTGCCACATGGAAAATCAGGCGGCTGTCATCATCATACTTTTTGAAATAGCGAATGATCGCGGAAAGCATCGTGCGCAGTGCCGCCGTAACCTCGGGATCGGTGGCGGCTTTGTTGCCCATAGGGATTTTTTTCCCGTTTTCGTAGTAGCATAGTTGGGACGTTGCATAGGCGCAGTTGCCTGCCGTGAAGAGGTGAGAGATCTCGATCTTTTTATAACCGAGGCGGTTTGCCAGCGCAATGTAACGCTTGAGGCGCGAAAGCTCGGCGCGGTATTTGCAGGGGCCGAGTTTGTAGAGGCGCACGAGCGCGATCGGCGTAAACAGCGTGTTCATTCCTTCTTTTCTTGCCAGCGCGAGATAGTTCTCCATGATTTCCCAATGCCGCTTGGAATAATTTTCCACGCAGTAGTAGCCGGAGATGCATTGATGATAGAAGAATTGCGTGTAAAGCACCTTCTCCTCGGGGAGCGCGGCAGGGAGAATATCCACCTCATAGGTGTGGGAGGCGATCTTTTCGCTATCCTTGCAGCGGAGGATATCCACCGTCAGCGTCTGCTTGCCTGCGAGCGCAGTTTCCTCGGGGATCTCAATATCGATCCAAAGGCTGTTGAGTATATCCGAGGTGGCAACGAACTTGTTATCAACGCCAAGCGGCGCGAGAAGATCGGGATAAAAGCCGGGCGCGGTTCGTAGATAATTTTTATCCGCGCGCGTCGAAGGCATGCCGCAGCAGGGCTTTTGAACGCCAACGCCCCGCAGGGCGGAAATCTTCGCATAGGGCGCAAGCGAACCGGAAAGCACAGGGCGATAAAGTACCCATTCGCGCTTTTCCACATCGTCCATCTTGTAGGTATAGATCAGCTGAAAGCTCACGCGCTCGCCCCGCAGGGCGGTGAGGGCGTTTCTTTCCTCAAAGTCGGAAATGGATTGATCTGCAAAGGGTTTCTCTAAAGCGGAAACGGCCTTGGTTAAAAGCATAATTTTCTCCTTTTTTCTTATAAATGCAAAGAATTGTTCTCTTTTAGTTGTTTACGCGGTATTTATTCTTTCTGTCGAGCGACATTCTGAAATCGATATCGTATGCAGGGGGATACTTGTCCCAAGCCTCGTCAAGCAGGGCTTCCCATTCCTCGTCGCTAACGGCTTCGATCCCTCTTTCCTTCATCATGCGCCTTGCGCAGTATTCAAACCAAACATCCTTATGAGAACTCTCGTAATGGTGTCCTTTTTTACGGGAATTTGCTACGCGGGGTGAAATTTGTGCATTACGTTCCCTGTATTCCACAGAGAGCTTACTACTCCGCGTTACGCAAGATACCGCCAAAGGCGGTATGCGAACCTCGCCCCACGACTTTTCTTCCCTTATTATTGCTTTCTTATGGCGAGGTTCGTATTCTCGGCGGATCAATATGAAAAAAAGG
>JAZQWS010000055.1:0-1571 GCA_045632465.1 Eubacteriales bacterium | reverse complement strand
CGCACTTCTGACCAAGAGCCGCGACATTTTTGAGAAAGCTCTGATCTATCACGATTCCTCCGCCGTTGCCTTCTTCGGAACACAGCTGGACGGCGTTCAGACCGAGCCCTTCTGCGGCCAGGAATTCCGCACCAACGAGATCACCGCGGCCATTCTGCGCTGCCAGCTGAAGAAGCTGGATCCCATCCTTGCGGATCTTCGCGCAAACAAGAAGTATATGATGGACGCATTGGCAAACGATTGCGGCTTCATCAAATCCAATGACATCGAGGGCGATTGCGGCACGACGATCGGTATTCTCTTTGACACCACCGAGCAGGCCGACCGCTTTGCCGAGGCGATGAAAGCGCCCGGATGCATCCCTGGAAAGACCAAGAAGCACATCTATGCGGACTGGGCTTCCATCATGAACAAGCGCGGCGCTTGCCATCCCCTGATGGATCCCTTCAAGATGGAGGCAAATAAGGACATCATCCCGAATTACACGAAGGATATGTGCCAGAAGTCCCTCGACATTCTCTGCCGCGTTTGCTACGTTGGCATCAGCCCGGACTTCACAAAGGAAGAAATGGATGCAAAGATTGCCGAGATCAAGGCAGCCCTCAAGGCATAAATAAAACAACAAAAAAACAGTCTTGAATGAGCAAATTCGCCATTCAAGACTGTTTTTTAAGGGAATAGGGGGATTTTCGGCGAAAGTTTTCGTTCTTCGAGGCGATAGGTGTACAAAGGTACATCGAGCCTCGAAAACGGAAAAAGAAAATGACTTTAATAAGTTGGAGAAATTCGCAGAATTTCAACCTTATATCATGTTTATTCGCTCATTTGTGAGGAAGTGAGCTTTTTATTATTTCATTGTCATTTTCGTTTGCGCCAAAATACGCCATCCCCTTCACTTATTATACTCAAACGTAAACGCATCCCACGGAATATTGACAGGCGCGCCCTTCGTGATAATATCGTCCACGTGGCAGAGGAGCGGGAAATCCGCCTTGCAGAGCTTGCCGAGAGAATCCGCTTTTCTCACCGCTCTTGCAACTCTTTCCGCAACGACAAGAGATTCAAGCGTAACGCCGTTCAGCTCGGCCTTCGCTTCTTCAATCGTGAGGCCTCTGCCGAGGAGGATGCCGATATATCTCGTTCTTCCGCCGTAAACGGTTACGTAAAGGTCGCCGTATCCAACCGACATATTTTCAAGCGTTGCCGCGCCTTGATAGTCCAGTAGCTTATACATTTCCTTCACGGCCTGGCCGAAGATCGCCGCCTGCGAATTGAAATGAAGCTCGCTTTCAATGCCAAACTCCTTCTGATTGAGTCCGATCGTGAGCGCGATACCAAGCGCGTATCCGTTTTTGAGCGCCACCGCGCTTTCAATACCGGTCACGTCGGTGGAAAGGCTGATATGATAATAGCTTGTCGCCATAATGCGCTTCAGCTTGCGAAGCACATCCATATCCTTGCCGCAGAAGGCAACCTCGCTCTGATCGTGCGCGACAAGCTCATAGCTGGTGCAAGGGCCGCCGATCGCGCAAAGCGTGAGCTTTTTGCCGATTCTTTCCGCCTCAGCAAGC
>JAZQWS010000054.1:0-4246 GCA_045632465.1 Eubacteriales bacterium | reverse complement strand
CGGATGGGCGCTTTCGGAAAAATGAAAAATACGTATCTCAAAAATTTAAGCAAGATCGAGTTCGTGGTGACATACGCCTGCACGGGGCGATGCAAGCATTGCTCCGAGGGGGATCACGAATGCGCGGGCGAGCGGATCGATCCTCAGGTTGCCGCAGAGGCCGTTCGAAAAATCGCGGCGGCCTACGATATCAAAACCGTGATGGCCTTCGGCGGCGAGCCGCTTTTGTATACCGATGCGGTGTATGCCATTATCGGCGCGGCCAAGGAAATGCGCGTGCCGAAGCGCCAGGTGATCACAAACGGGTATTTTACGAAGGATGCGGAGAAAATGCGCGCCGTTGCCAAAGCGCTTGCGGATTGCGGCGTCAATGATCTGCTCCTCTCTGTGGATGCCTTTCATCAGGAAACGATACCGCTTTCTGCCGTGATGGCCTTTGCCAAAGAGGTGAAAGCGTGCGGCATTCCGATCCGCCTCTCGCCCGCATGGCTCGTCAGCAGGGCGGATGAAAATCCCTATAACAAAAAAACGAGAGAAATTCTCGATGCGTTTGCGCCTCTTTCGATCCCCGTTGGAGAGGGAAACGTGGTTTTCCCCGAAGGAAATGCGCTGAAATATCTTTCGGAATATTTCACGGATGTGACCCCCGAAAATCCATATCGGGAGAATCCATACGATGTGCGTTGTATATCCTTTTTGCCGAATGGCGACGTTCTCAGAGATAATGTATATCGGCGCGATATTATGGAAATTGCAAATAATTATTTGCTTTTTCGTTTGCTTTAAGAGGGTGATATGTAAAACCACTTTGCGTATTTTGCAACTTTATGAATCGTCTTTGGAAAATTCTTTTATCTCTGAAAAGTTAGATGAAAAAAGATTAGGGCTCAATATTAGAGATTTTAGGATAAAAAAATCTATGCGTTTCTTAAAAGTGAATGTTGTGGAACAAAAAGAAAAGCGAACATTTTGGAGAAGTAAAAAAATCCCTTATTTAGAGGCTTAAATTATGACCAACCAAGAAATTCTGAAAATTGCGATGGAGCAATCTGCGAGAGATCTCTCGGCCGAGGCGAAGGATTTTGAGAGGGAAGAGAACGTTGTGGTTCTCTCAAAGGAAAATGCGGCGGCAAGAAAATATCTGTCGCTCCCCTTTTCCTGCCAGATCGTTTCGTACGGAACAAATGCGGTGGCATCGGTTTTGCCCGAATATCGCGAGATCGCGGAAAATTATATCAATCAATACGCTGTGGCGCATCTTTTTGAAACGCCGAATCTGCACGTTTTGAACGAGGCGTTGATGGCAAAGGGACAAAAGATCTGCTTCATGGCGGAATATTTTCTGCCGGACGTGGAGGCTTTGCGCCCCTTGGATTGTCCGTATGAGATGCGCATCCTCACGCAGGCGGATTTTGCGCCGCTTTATTTGCCCGAATGGTCAAATGCGCTTTGCGAGAAGCGAAAGCATCTCGACGTGCTGGGGGTTGGCGCATACGATGGCGACAGGCTCGTTGGCCTTGCGGGATGCTCGGCCGATTGTGAGGATATGTGGCAGATCGGCATTGACGTGTTGCCCGCCTATCGCAGGCAGGGCATTGCCTCTGCGCTCACGAGCCGCATTGCCATAGAGATACTAAAGCGTGGCAAGGTGCCGTTTTACTGCGCCGCCTGGTGCAATATCAAATCCGTGCGCAACGCGATCAGGTGCGGCTTCCGCCCTGCTTGGGTGGAGATGACGGCGAAATCCTGCGAAACGGTGGATGGGATGAACGCGGGCTGAACAGGGCTTTGCGCTCAATAAGAAAATATAGAAACGGAGAAATTTTATGGCATACACGGCATCCGAAGAAAGATATGACGGCATGCAATACAATAAGTGCGGCGAAAGCGGCTTGAAGCTTCCTGCCGTATCGCTCGGTCTTTGGCATAATTTCGGCGTGAATGACGATTTTCAGACGATGCGCAAGATGTGCTTTACCGCTTTTGATAACGGTATTACGCATTTTGATATTGCGAATAACTATGGGCGCCCCGAGCCCGGAAGCGCGGAGAAAAATTTCGGAAGGATACTCCGCGAGGATATGCATGCTTATCGCGATGAGATGATCGTCAGCACAAAGGCGGGCTACCATATGTTTGAAGGCCCTTACGGTGACTTCGGAAGCCGAAAGTATATGCTTGCAAGCCTGGATGCGAGCCTTAAACGCCTCGGGCTTGACTACGTGGATATATTTTACCATCATCGCCCCGATCCCGATACGCCCTTGGAGGAAACGATGGGGGCTTTGGATCAGGCCGTGAAGAGCGGAAAGGCGCTTTACGCGGGCCTTTCCAATTACGATGGAGAAACGATGGCGCGCGCGGCGGCTATCCTGCGCGAAATGCGCTGTCCCTTCGTTATCAATCAAAACCGCTACTCCATTTTCGATCGTAAAATAGAGGAAAACGGACTTTTGGATGCCTCGCGCAATGAGAAAAAGGGAATTATCGTTTTCAGTCCCCTTGCGCAAGGCCTTCTCACCGACCGCTATATAAACGGAATTCCCTCCGACAGCCGCATTCGCACGAGCGGGCTTTTCTTAAAGGAAACGAATCTGACCGAGGAGAAGCTTGCAAAGATCCGCGCCTTGAATGCATTGGCAAAGGAGAGGGGCGAGTCTTTGGCGCAGATGGCGCTTGCCTGGGTTTTGCGCCGCGAAGAGGTAACGAGCGTGCTGATCGGCGCTTCCAAGCCTTCGCAGATCATGGATAACCTTGGCGCGATGCGCTCTGCTCCTTTCACGGCGGAGGAGCTTCTCGCGATTGATGAAATCGCGCTGAAATAACGCGGCCGAGGATGCGTTTTATTGGGAGAAAGCTATGGTGGATTACGGACTCAAGGACAAGGTTGCCCTGATTACGGGCGCAAATAACCCGCAGGGCATTGGCGCAATCACGGCGCTTGCCTTTGCGCGCGAGGGCGCGAGGGTGGTTTTGGTATATAAGAAAATTCCGCGCGCCTATGATAAGGAAAAGACCGATCGCAACGGCGCGGACAGATATTTCGCCGCCAACGCAGGCGATGCGGATGCCGTGACAGAGAAGCTGAAGACGATCGGCGCGGATTTTCTCGTGATTGAGGGTGATATTTCCCACGAGGATTCCGTGAAGGAAATTTATAGACAAGCGATCGAAATATACGGAAAGGTTGACATTTTGGTTAATAACGCGGCAGAAGGCGATATGGACGGCGTGGATACGATCGAAAAAATCCCGCAGAGCGTGATCGATGAAACCTTTGCGGTGAACGTGCGCGGAAGCCTTCTGATGACGAGGGAGTTTATTTCGCACCGCGGCGATTTCGGCAGAATCATCAATCTTTCCACGGATGCCGCTCAGATTTTTCCGGGGCAGATCACATACGGCGCAAGCAAGGCAACCTTGGAAGCGCTGACGCGCAGCATCGCCCTTGAGGTGGCAAAATACGGCATCACCGTTAACTGCGTTGCCCCCGGCCCAACGCAAACCGGCTGGATCGACGAGGATTTTGAAAAGGTGGTTATTCCGCTGATCCCGATGGGAAAGCTGATTGAGCCTGAGGATATTGCGGAAACGATCTTGTTTCTTTCCAGCCGGCAGGCAAGAATGATCACGGGGCAGGTGATCAAGGCCTCGGGCGGCCATGCGCTTTGAAAAACGGAGGCAATATGCGAACGGCAAGAGTCATCGTTGTGCCTTATGATGCGGCATGGAAAACCGAATTTGAGAAGATCAAAAAAGAAATTGAAAATGCGCTCGGAAGCCTTGCCATCTGCATCGAGCACGTGGGAAGCACCGCCGTGGAGGGGCTTTCGGCAAAGCCATGCATCGATATCGACGTTGTGATCCGCGATGCATCGGATCTCGGATCCACGGTTGCGGCGCTTGCGCGCATCGGATACGTTCACGAGGGCGACCTCGGCATTTCGGGCCGAGAAGCCTTTGCTTATGCGGACAAGCCGCATCTGATGAAGCATCATCTGTACGTTTGCGTGCAGGGCGCGGCGGAGCTTTTGCGCCATATCGCATTTCGCGATTTTTTAAGAGAGAATCCCGAGGCGGCGGAGGAATACGGCCGCATCAAGCGGGAGGCGGCAAGTCTTTTTCCCGATGATATCGAGCGCTATATTGCATATAAATCCCCTTGCATCGAACGGATTTACAAAACGTGCGCCCTGAAATAGTGTTGGATTATAATTTTCTATCGCCTGACGGCGGAAGGGAGAAA
>JAZQWS010000053.1:0-2470 GCA_045632465.1 Eubacteriales bacterium | reverse complement strand
CGCGCAAAGTTTGCCGCAAAAATATAGGCATCGCGCAAATGCTCGTATGTGCCGTGATGCACAACGCTCACCGCCGTGATCGGCTCGATCTCCTTGAATTTCAATATCTCGGTATCCTGTCCCACGCGATCCACGAATTGCGCGTATTCGATAAAGATATTCGACTCCCGATAGCCGTCATCGGGATAGATCACACAGCAATAATCCGGCTCGGAAAAACCAACCGCGGGATTCGATCTCTTCAGCTCTTGCGCACATGATTTTATAAAATCATGAATCCCCGAAACGCTCTGTATATAGCCGCGACAACAATACACCAGCCGTTTTTCCACTTGCTTGATGCTCGCCGTATATCGCTGCCCCTCCTGCCCTCCGAGCAGAAGCTCTATCGTGCTCAGGGCCTTTTGGATCTGCTCTGCGCGTTCGGCCAGCATTTGCCTCTGATATTCGAGAAGCGCGCGCCCGTCCCCCTTTTGGTAAACGAGCTTCGCGATCATCTCGCCCGAAAGCCCTGCATCCTTATACATGGCAATCAAGCGCACAGTTTGCAACTGCTCGGGTGTATAATAGCGATATTGGGTTGCGCTATCGATCATCGCAGGCTTCAGAAGCCCGATCTTGTCATAGTATCGAAGCGCCTTAATGGAAATTTTCGCAAGCTTTGAAAACTCGCCGATCCGAAGCATAGGCATTCCCTCCATTTCATATCCATTATACACCCTCCCCTTACGGGAGAGTCAAGGGCTTTTTCAAAAAACAACCGCAACAGATTTTTTCGCTCCGTCACGGTTGATCTATATACGTTCCACCATCCGTTTTTCTTTAGTCAAACCGACGAATCCACAAAAGCACTTCCTCGATCGCGGGCGTAACGTTGAAGGCGTTCCCCTCAAAAACGGTAACACCGCAGGGGTTTTGCACGGCTTCGCCGCAAAGCTGGGGCTCGTGCCCGCCGAGCGCGAAGGTGCGAAGATACGCAATGCCGCCCGCATTTCGGATCGCGCGAACAAAGCGCTTCGTGCATTCAATGGAAACCACGTGGTCATTCTCGCATTGCCAGAATTTCACGGGGACGGGATAGCTTAAATACTCCGCATCGCCGATGCGAAGAAGCCGCCCCATCGGATTATAGCCCGCCACCTTGCTTTCATCGTAAATCGGCGCGCCGCTCCCGTCTTTTGCAAGTCCGTAAATTTTCTCCAGCGCAAATTTGGGCGCTCCGTTTGTCCAAGGATGCAAAAAGATCTGATTGTAGGTATCCAGCACGGGGCAAAATCCCGTCTGCGCGATCACGGGAATACAACCCGAAAGCACGAGATTCGTGCTGCTGATGCCGCCCATCGATCCGCCGTGAACGAAAACGTCCCGTTTCAGATTGAAGCGATCCATACAGTAGTGATACGCCTTCACGTAGCTTTGCAGGGCAATGGGGCTTCCGATATTGTTGCGGATATCGATCCCCGTTTCCTTCGAATATTCGTCCGGCAATCCGTTCACGTCCATCACGGCATAGCCATTGGCAAGGAAATATTTCGTCAGGATCTGCTGCTCCACCTGCGAATCGTCTGTGGAAACCGTGCCGCCCGCGCCGTGGCAATTGATGATCAGACGCGTGGCCTCGCCGCTCTCGCTGTAGCTCTCGGGAAACGCGATCATTCCGTTATCGTAGTATATTTCCTCCGAATCCTGCGCGCCGTTCGCGCTCTCGCAGGAAAACATCCGACAGTTCACGGCCACCTTAAATCTATGCAGTTGCATAAAAGCACCTCCCGCCGCTTAGCGGCGCATCGTATACGTATGGCTTATTATAGCACAAAACCGGGGCGCTGTCAATCTTGCGGCGCGCCGTTTTCCCCTCCCCGCGCCGAAAATTTTATGCAAATATTGACAGAAATCCCCAAATAGTGTATAATATGGAAGGAAAAAGCTCCGCCGAAAGATCCGGCGGCAGAATATATAACATCGGAGGCATCTGCAAAATGCCCTTCAGTTCAAGAAAAGGAGAAAAAACGAAAGTGAAAATTGCATTGATTGCACACGACAAGAAAAAAGAAGAGATCATCGAGCTTGCCAAGAAATATAAAGACGTTCTTGCAAAATACGAGCTTTACGCCACCGGAACAACGGGAACGCTCATCATGGGCGAAACCGCGCTTCCCATCCACCGAATGAAGAGCGGCCCTCTCGGCGGCGACCAGCAGATCGGCGCCATGCTTGCAAACGGCGAGCTCGGCCTCATCATCTTCCTGCGCGATCCCCTGACCGCACAGCCCCACGAGCCTGACGTTTCTGCGCTTCTCAGACTCTGCGACGTGCAGAAGATCCCGCTTGCCACCAACGCAAGCAGCGCAACGATAATGCTTGAATCTCTCAAAAACGGCGCATTTCCCACAAAGTAAAACAAAATTAGCGTGATGTCCTTAACGGACAAATCACGCTAACTAAGTTTGCCCTTTCGGGCAAGTGAAGT
>JAZQWS010000052.1:0-22612 GCA_045632465.1 Eubacteriales bacterium | reverse complement strand
CTGGGATCCCACGAGCGATCTGCATCTTGCACTTGCAGGCTTCTACCTCGTTGCGGGCTACGCGCTGAACGCGCTTTCTCCCAAGCTTGCAGGTAAGTTCCAGGTATCCGCAACCTTCATCAAGCTCATTCCCCTTGTATTCATGGCAATCGTTGGTACGGTTGTTGGTCTTGTTAAGGGAACGACGATCGAGTCTATGCAGGCTGTTGCAGGCATGACCGGCGGTAGCGGCTTCTTCGGCGCAGTTGTTGCATTCGCATTTGCATACGAGGGCTGGATCATCACCACCTCGATCAACGCAGAGCTGAAGGACTCCAAGAAGAACCTTCCCCGCGCTCTTATTCTCGGCTCTCTGATCGTTGTCGGCGTTTACCTTGCATACTTCCTTGGTCTGACCGGCGCGATGAATTCCGAGGGCCTTATGGCCTCCGGCAACATCCCGAAGGATGCCTTCGGCGCCCTTCTCGGCAACGCTGTGTTTGGCACGATCGCTTCCGTATTCGTTATCATCTCCTGCCTTGGCACGATGAACGGTCTGATGCTCGGTTGCTGCCGCGGTATCTACGCGATCGCCGCTCGTAAGCAGGGTCCCGCAGTTGAGGTTCTTGAGCAGGTTGACGCTAAGACCAACATGCCCACCAACTCCTCCATCGTTGGCCTTCTTCTCTGCGCATTCTGGATGGCACAGTGGGAATTCGGTCTCATTCAGGGCAAGCTTCCCGCCATCATCGCATGGGAGAACGACGAGCTTCCCATCATCACCCTCTACGGTATGTACATTCCGATCTTCATCATCTTTATGATCCGTGAGAAGGGCCTGCACCCCGTGAAGAGATTTGTTCTTCCCGGCCTTGCAACCGTGCTTTGCGGCTTCATGGTTTACTGTGCGTTTGCGGCATACAAGATCCAGGCTTGGTACTACCTGATCGTTTCCTGCATCGTAATCGCAATCGGTATGCTCTTCTACCGCAATGCAGAGGGCAAAACCGTCCTTTCCCGTTTGATCGGAAAAATCAAGAAATAATTTCAAAATTATAAAAAAAGAGTCTGTCTCGTTTTGAGGCAGGCTCTTTTTTTGCCGAAATCGCGCAGGGCTAGATCCGCCGCTTTTTGATTTCCGTGATGTTGTATTCGTAATACTTTTTGAAAAGGCGGCTGACGTAATTCGGATCGCTGTAGCCAAAAGCGGCGGATGCATCGCAAAGGCGCATATGCTCCGTTCGCATCAGCAGGCGGATCGCCTCCAGCTTCTCGGTATTGACGTATCTTTTGAAGGTGATCCCTTCATTTTTCTTAAATACGGCACAGAGATATTCGGGCGTGATGGAAAGATGCTCCGCCACCTCCCTTTGCGTGATAGGACGGCGAATATTGCTTTGCACGTATTTTTTCGCACGCTTGACATACAAAACATCGCTCGGTGCGGCGGTCTTTTTTTCCGCTTTATTGCATCGGTCGATCTCGCAAAGAAGATCGAGAAACATAGAAGCCCCCCTCGTTGGCGAATCCTTGAAAAGCAGAGGATTTTTGATCAGCTGCTCGATGATGCTTTGCGCCGCCTCCGTGCCAAGGCTTGCGGGAGTGATCAAGGGAAGATACAGACCATTGATATTATTCAATTCCGTGCGCTTGAAGCTCGCCAAAACCGTTCGGTGCTCGTGAAAGGCATCCGTTCGAACGTACATGCGTATCGGTGAATACGGCATGCACAAAACGTCTCCTTTTTTCGCCTCGTATTCCTCTCCGCCATATCCGAGCCACAACGAGCCCTCGGATATAATGCTGACCTCCATGCGATCATTCTCTCCGATGAAGGAATGCGAGTAGCTTTCCGCACTGTGCACGTGCGCAAATTTCACGATCGGCATTGATTCCACCTCAATCGTTTTCACCGCTTGGACCCTCCTTCTTTTTCTCGCCTTCATTATAACAAATGATCTTAATTTTGTCAAGATTTTTTAATTCTGTTCATTACAGATGGATAAATTTCGTGCTAAAATAAAGTCAAACACTTCTATACCGGAGGATCTTATGAAGCTATTCAGCTTTTTGGACGAGGAGCTACAGCAAGCCGTGCCGCAAACGACCTACGCGCCGTATTACTTCCGCTATCTTGGATATAAGGACGCTCTGGGCGCAGATATAACGACCTTGCACGCCTGCGGCATCCATGCGCTTTTTTCAAAAACGATACCGCGAATACTGAAAAGCGAATGGTTTGCAGGCAACACGCGATCTTTATTTTGTGAAGCCGATGTGCTCACGCTGAACTATGCGAAAAAGATCACCGACGCCGTTCCGCAACGTGGTTTCGTTACGAACAAGGATCATTTCGCTCCGGATTACGAGCACGTTCTGCGCGCGGGACTTCCCGGAATGCTTGCAGAGATCGAGGCATCGATGGAAGCGCACCGCGAGGATGCAAAAAAGGTGAATACCCTGAAGGGCATGAAAACGGCGCTTCGCGGCTTTTATGAAATGATAGAAAACTATGCGCGCAAAGCCGAGGCTCTGATCGGAGATCCGGAATTCAGCGACGAAAGGCTGCGCTTTATTGCAAAAAACTGCCGCGCGATCTTAGATGGGCCGCCGAAGCATTTTGCCGAAGCGCTGCAGCTCGTTTGGTTTTGCCATTACGCATTTCTTCTGGAGAGCCGCTACGCCATGGCACTCGGCCGCCTCGATCAATATCTTTATCCCTTTTATAAAACCGATATTGAAAGCGGCATCCTGACCGATGCATTTGCCATCGAGCTTCTCGAAAACGTTTTCATTAAGTTAAAGGACGACGTTGTCAACATTTGCATCGGCGGACAAAACAGCAAGGGCGAATGCGAGATCAATCCCCTGAGCCTTTGCATCCTGCGCGCCGTGCGCGAATGCAATATTCCTGGGCCGAATCTTTCCCTGCGCTATACGAAAAGCACCCCCGACGAATTTCTGGACGAATGCCTCCAAACCATCGGCACGGGGCTCGGCTATCCCGCGATCATGAACGATGACGTGAACATCGCCGCGCTGAAGCGATACGGCTATGCAGACGAGGACGTTTACAACTACTCCATGGTTGGCTGCATCGAAAATTTTATCACGGGTATGCAGCCGCCCTGGTCGGACGGACGCTTTGACACACCTCGCTTTTTCGACTACGTTTTCAACGAGGGCATCAGCGAAACCAACCAATCCATCGGCCTCGCACTTTGTAAGCTCGAAGAAATCACCTCCATGGAAAAATTTATGGAGATATTCGAGCGCCAGCTTGCCTTCGGCGCGGACGAATACGTTTTCAAGTTCAACTGTCAAAACGATGCAATCAACCAGGAGTTTTACCCCGAGCCCTTCCTTTCCTGCTTCTGCCGCGATTGCATCGGAAGAGGACTGGATATTCATAACGGCGGAAGCGTTTATCCCTCGGTGCACGGCGTTGCCCTGATGGGCATCGGAACGGTCAGCGATTCGTTGGCCGCGATCGAAAAGCTTGTTTTCATCGACCGAGAATGCACGCTGACCGAGCTGCGCGATGCGATGAACGCCGATTTCGTTGGCTATGAGACACTTCAAAAAAAGCTTTTAGCCGCGCCGAAATACGGCAACAACGATGATTTCGTTGACAAATACGCCGTTTGGTTTATCGATTATCTTGCAGAACTCTTTGAAAAGAAAAAAACGCGCGACGGCGGCGGCATTTACATTGCGGCCGCGGCCAACACGAGCAACATCGGCGCGGGGCGGTGCATCAACGCAACGCCCGACGGAAGAAAGCGCTATGCGCCCCTTTCGGATGCCGCCTCTCCGACATACGGAAGAGACACTCGCGGTGCAACGGCAACGGTGAACAGCGTTTCCAAGCCAAATTACACCAAGGTTGCCTGCGGCAGCGTTGTCAATCAAAAATTCTCCCCCTCCATGTTCGGAGAGGAAAAGCGAAAGAAGCTGATGACGCTCATCAAGACCTATTTTAAAAAGGGCGGACAAGAGGTTCAGATCAATGCAACCTCGCGCGAGATCCTTGAGGATGCGATGGAGCATCCCGAAAATTATCAGAATCTCGTGGTGCGTGTTTCAGGCTTCTCCGCCTTCTACGTAACGCTGAAAAAGGAAGTGCAGACGGATATTCTCAACCGCACGCAGCAGGAGTGACGGCCGATGCTCAACATTTCAAGTATTCAGCATTTTTCCGTCGGTGACGGAGAGGGGATCCGCACCACCGTTTTTCTCAAGGGCTGCAATCTATGCTGCCCTTGGTGCCATAATCCCGAAAATCTCAAAAAAGAGCCCGTTACGCTCCGATATTCGGAAAACAGAACCGAAATTCTCGGAAGACTCGTTGCTCCCGAGGAGATCCTTCCCGAGCTTTTGGAGGACAAGGATTTTTACGGTGATGGCGGCGGCGTTACCTTTTCGGGCGGCGAAGCCATGCTACAGGCCGAGGCACTGATACCGCTGGCGGCGCTCTTAAAAGAAAACGGCGTTTCGGTTCTGATCGACACGGCGGGATGTATTCCTTATACCGCATTTCAAAAATTAAATCCCTTCGTTGATGGGTATTTATTGGATTTTAAAACGGCGGATACGGAAAAATATAAAGAAATCGGAGGGGATCTCGATCTCCTTACCGAAAACATCCGCCGCTTGCGGGCGGACGGCATTCCTTTTTTCATCCGCATCCCCTTGATTCCGGATTTTAACACGGCGGAGTCTGCGGTGGCCGCGATTGGCACAAAGCTTTCCGCGCTCGGCATCCGCGAGGCAGAGCTTCTTCCCTTCCATCGGCTGGGAAGCGCCAAATACGAAGCGATGGGGCTTCGGTATGCCTATCGGGATCAAGAGCCGCTTTCCAAAGAGGCTCTGGAAAAAATTAAAGAAAATTACAAAAAATACATATCTGTAAAAATAGAAAGGTAGACACGATTATGATGGCAAAGGCCGCAGTTTTTATGGGAGCGCACAAGGATTTTGAGGTGCGCGAATTTGAAGTGACAAAGCCGCCGAAGGGCTATGGAAAAATGGAGCTGATCGCCAGCGGTATATGCGGAACGGATCTGCATTTTCATAACGGAAAGCTCGCCATTACACCCCCCACGGTGATCGGGCATGAATTCGTTGGCCGCATCACGGAGCTTGACGCGGCGGAGGGCGAAAAATACGGCTTGCAAATCGGTGACAACGTGATTGCAGACATCGCCGTTCCCTGCGGAGAATGCATTCTTTGCAAGAGCGGAGACGATGCAAACTGCGTGAACATGAAGGTGACGAACGGAGGCAGCATTGAGGTTGCGCCTTACCTTTACGGCGGATATGCCGAGGTGAATTACACGCCGCTTGAAAACCTCGTGAAGATCCCCGAGGGCGTGGATCCCACGGTGGCGGCCACCTTTGCCTGCCCCGGACCGACCGCGATCCATGCCTGCGAGCTGGCAAGGAAAGGCGGCGTTGACTTCTCGAAAATCCAAGCGGCCGTGGTGCAAGGCCTCGGCCCCGTTGGCATCTTTGCGATCATGTATCTCAAGGCTATGGGCATTCCAAGAGTATACGCCATCACCGCGAGCAGCAGCGCCAGAGAAAGCGCGGCGATATCCCTCGGCGCGGAGCGCGTATTCAATCTGAAAAGAGACGGAATCGAAGCGGTGACCAAGGCTATGCAAGCAGAAAACGGAGGTCTCGGCGTGGATCTTTGCATCGAATGCTCGGGCGCGCCTGCGGCCTTTGCGCAGGGCATCGATTTTCTCAGAAACAGAGGCGTTTACCTCGTTCCCGGCCAATACAGCGCCTCCGGCGGCGTTGAGATCCAGCCCCAGCTGATCACCTTCAAGGCGCTTCATATTCTCGGCTCCTCACAATACTCCATGTGCGACGTGCGCGCCTACCTCGACTTTTTGGCAAAGCACCCCGAGCTGCAGGAAAAGATCGGCGCATTCGGAACGAAATTCAAGGTCAGCGAAATTAACGAGGCCATTGCTTATGCAAAATCCTCCGAAAACGTGAAAACGCTTTTGGTGAAATAATCCCCCTTCCCGCCGCGCGCAGAGGGAAAATTTCTCCTTTCCTTCCAAATATTATACCTTGCCAAAGGGCGGCCGCTTGTGGTAGAATCTTTTCGTAAGCCACCGAGCGACCGCCTTTTTTCGCGGGGCTTGCATTTTCGAAAGAAAGGAGATTTATGAAGAAAGCATTTGAAAAAACATTAGGGCTCTTTTTCTGCCTTACGTTTCTTATACTGACGGCACTGCCAACCGCCGCCGCGGCAAAGAAAACAGAGCTGACGACGAAAACCGTTCGCGACAAAAACGTGAACGCCCATCCGAGCGTTCAGATCACGTATAGCGGTCAATCCATCGCGGGAGGCGGACTTCTCATAAATGAAACGACCTACATACCGTTGCGCGCCTTCGTGGATACGCTGACGGACGCGATGATCACCTACGATGCCAAAAACCGCGAGGCCACCGTTACAGACAAAGGACTTACCCTGCTCGTGCGCGACGGAAGCCACGTGATCTACGCCAATGGGCGCGCGCTCTATTCGCTTACCCCCGCCGTGGTGATGAGCGACGGAAAAATGTACATCCCCATCCGCACGGCGGCGAAGGTAATGGGCGTTTCGGTTACTTGGAGCGACAAAACGAGAAGCGTTGCGCTTGCGGGAAAGGTGAGCTATCTGATTTCGGGGGATCTTTATTATAATGCGGATTCCCTTTATTGGCTCTCCCGCATCATCAGCGCGGAAAGCCGCGGCGAGCCCCTGCTTGGGCAGATCGCCGTTGGAAGCGTGGTGCTCAACCGTATGCGCTCCCCGCTCTACCCCGCCACGATCTACGGCGTGATCTTTGATCGGCGCTACGGCGTTCAGTTCAGCCCTGTTTCGGACGGAAGCATTTACCAAAGCCCCTACGAGGCATCCGTAACAGCGGCAAAGATCTGTCTGGAGGGCTACAGCGTTTCGGCCGAGATCCTTTTCTTCCTTGAGCCGCGCATTTCAACCTCGCTTTGGATTCCAAACAACCGATCCTACCGCTTCACGATCGGCAACCACGACTTCTACGCCTGATATTTTTTTGATTTTTGGCAGATTTTTCGTCTTAGGACTTGCAAAAAGGCAAAAAGTGTTGTATACTACCTTTGTTAAAAACATTTTTCGGGAGAAGAATTATGGTATACACTCTGAAGGTTGCAGGTCTGACGAGAGATCTGCCGCTTTGCCCCATCGGGGAAAATCTGAACATCGCCGCTTTCGTTCTTTTCGGCGACGTGGAGCTGACCGAATGCTGTGCCAAGGCACTCTATGAAAAAGCCCCGGCGCATGACGTGATGATCACGGCGGAATCCAAGGGAATTCCCCTCATCCACGCAATGTGCCGCGAGAGCGGAAATAACCGCTACGTTCTGGCGCGCAAGTCCGTGAAGCTTTATATGAAGGACGTTGTGGAGTGCGAGGTGCAGTCTATCACCACCTCCGCAAGACAGACACTTTATGTTGACGGCGCGGATGCCGAATACATGAAGGGCAAGCGCGTTCTGATCGTGGACGACGTGATCAGCACGGGCGAATCTCTGCGCGCACTTGAAGAGCTTGTTCTGCAGGCGGGCGGCGAGATCGTTGGCCGCATGGCAATTCTTGCCGAGGGCGATGCGATCGACCGCAAGGATATCACATATCTTGCGCCGCTTCCTCTTTTTGACGGAGAGGGAAACGCGCTGTAATCGCTCGATAAAACCTTCTTTTTCCAATTGCCGGGGGCGCATATTTTTGCAGCCCCCGGCAATACTTTCCTTACAAGAAAAAGCGAAAGAGGAAGAAAGTTGCGAAAAGGAAAGGTTGAGATCTGCGGCGTGAACACCGCAACGTTAAAAACGCTCACCGAGGCGGAAAAGCAATCGCTTTTGCGCCGCGTGCGCGAGGAAGGATGCCCGGAAGCACGAGAGGCGCTCGTTATCGGAAACCTGCGGCTGGTGCTCAGCGTGATCGGCCGCTTCTCCTCCAAAAAAGAGCAAATCGACGATCTTTTTCAGGTGGGATGCGTTGGTCTTCTCAAAGCAATCGACAATTTCAATACCGAGCTGAACGTTCGTTTTTCCACCTATGCCGTGCCGATGATTCTCGGCGAGGTGCGAAGATACCTGCGCGACAATAACGCCCTGCGCGTCTCGCGCGGGCTTCGCGATCTTGCTTATCGCGCCCTGCAGGTGCGCGAGGAGGTTTGCCACAAGGAAGGCCGCGATCCGACAACGGCGGAAATTGCGCAAATGCTCGGCGAGGAGGAAAAATCCATCGCGCGCGCCATGGAGGCGATCGCCCAACCGATGTCACTTTACGACTCGGTTTATAACGACGGCGAGGACTCGGTTTACGTGATCGATCAGCTTGGAGATGACGAGGAGGGAGATTCCTCCTTCGTGGAAAGCATTTCACTGAAGGAAGCGCTGGCCAAGCTCTCCGAGCGCGAGATGGGCATTATTTCGCTCCGCTTTTACAAGGGGAGAACCCAAATGGAGATCGCCTCCGAGATCGGAATCAGCCAGGCGCAGGTCTCCCGTCTTGAAAAGGGCGCAATCGAGAAGCTTCGTCGATATATGGTCTAAAAAAGCGCATTTTGCAAATCTTTCTTTGCAAAATGCGCTTTATTCTTCGTTTTGTTTTTTGTTTTTTACCGTTCTCTTTGTTTTTTCTTCCTTTGCAGGAGGCGTCTCCTTCGGCTTCGCAAAATCAAACACCGCCTCGCCGTCACGGAGAATGAGCGCTCCGTCAAACGGGCGGCCGATCTTAGAGATAAAGCCGCGAAGCTTCGGCGTTTTTCCTGTGGCAAGAAGCGCTTGCATCGCGCTCTTCGGAATCGTGCGGGAGCAGATGGTCAGCCCCACCTTGAAGTCACAGCCTTCCTTATAACCCATGCATCCGTAGGCGCGGTTGCCGCGAATGACCGAACGCCCGCATTTTGGGCAAAGCCCCATGATCTCGCCGAGCGAGCCCGTATCCTCCGGCGGAAGCTCATTTTTTCTTCCCTCATCGAAGATGCGGCGGATCTCCCCCTCTGCAAGCAAAACGCTGTCCTCCACCGTCATCTGCCCGCGAAAAACGCTTTTGAGCGCCTTGCCCATCTCGCTGGTTTTATATTTATCCATCTGTATGCCGAGCCGCTCGAGCGAATGAATCAGCCGCTCGCCACCGGGAAGGATGGAATACACGTCCTTTTTCAGCTCGATATAGCCGCTCTTGCGCGCGTTATCAATGATGCCTGTGCGCGTGGCCTCTGTTCCGAGCTCAAGTCCCTCAAAGATCGCCTTATAATCCTCCGCATCGTCCACCTCGCCGTTTTGCTCCAGCTCCTTGGCCTTTGCCTTGTCATCCTTGAAGGGATTTTTCAGATAGTTGTTCAGCGTTTCGATGGTATAATGCTTTGGCGGCGTTGTTTGCCGCTCGGCAGGTTCAAAGAGGATCTTTACCTCCTGCCCCTCCGTGAGCGCGGGCAAAATCTTATCCTTCTGGCTATAATCGTCATACTTCGTCCAGCCCGCTTGGCGGATCACCGTTCCTTTGAGAACAAATTCCTCCAGATCGCCAACCGCAATGCGGATCTCGCTCTTATCGGCAAGGCAATCCTCAGAGCAGAACACCGCAACGAAGCGGCGCATCACCGTGCCGTACACCTGCTTTTGCTTTTCCGAAAGCTTTGCGCTGTCGGGAATCTTATAAGTCGGCGTTAAGGCCGAGTGCGACTCGATCTTAGAATCGTCAAAAATCGTTTTGGAATCCTTGAAGCGCACGGGATAGCCAAGCTTTGCCACCCCCGCAAGAATGGCGCGCATCTTGTCCTTCTCCGCCGTGGCAAGATACTCGGAGTTGGTTCTCGGATAGGTGAGATATCCCTCCTCGTAAAGCTTCTGCACGATCTCAAGGCTCTCGGCCATCGACATTTTATATTTTTTTCCGAGCACGTTCTGAAGCGCGGAAAGCGAATAGAGCTTGCCTGCGGGGATGCGATCCTGCTTGCTCTTAACGGAAAGCACACGTGCGCCCGCCGCATTATACTGCGAGGCCAGAGCCTTGCATTTTTCGATTTGTTGCGCGGAGAACTTTTCCTTGCCCCAAAGCTCCAGCGGCTCGCCCGCGTTTTCCTCGCGGCTTCGAAGCATATAATAGGTCTCGGGGGAGAAGTTGCGGATCTCCATATCGCGGTCATAGATCGCGCGCACGATCGGAACGATCACGCGGCCAACGCGCAGAAGCGTTCCCGCGCGAATGGTGGCAAACCGCGTCAGATTCACACCGTAAAGCCAGTCAATATAAGTACGGGCAAAGCCCTCGTTTGCCAGATGATCGTACGCCGACTCTTCCTTCATATCCGCGAGCGCGGCGCGCACGGTCTCGGGCGTCTGATCGGGCAGCCAGAGGCGAAGCTGGCGCTTCGGCGCGCGGAGCGCATGGTTCACACAGAGACGAACAATGATCTCTCCCTCTCGGTCTGCGTCTCCCGCATTGACGATGGCTTCCACGTCCTCACGGTTACAAAGCTGCTCAAGAAGCTTGAACTGGCGGATCACGCCGCTATCCGGCTTCTTATCCTCGCCCTTGCGAAGCTCGAAATGAAATTTTCCGGGGAAGCATGGCAAATTTTCAAGCGACCAGCCCGTGCTGCCCTCCGGCGCAGGGTTATAATGCTCCACGTCTGCCAGGGAAAACAAATGACCGAACGCCCAGCTGACGAGATAACCCTCGCCAATAAAATATCCGTCCTTGCGATCCATCTTTCCGATGCCCGCGACAATATTGCGCGCCAGACTCGGCTTTTCCGCAATAATCAGAATCATTTCGGCCACTCCTTTCCGCTTCTTTGATACCTATTTATTTTACCATACGGGAAGAAAAATTTCCACATATTTTTTCGTTTTTTCGATTTTCGTCATAAGTGATCAAAATACCGATCCTTTTGTGGTTAGAATGACGAAATTTCAAAAAGCCCTTTTCTTTCACGCGAAAATATGATAAAATAAATTTAAATAAAAATCCAAGGACGGCGGAATATGGCAAAGCTATACTTCAAATACGGAGCGATGGGCTCCTCCAAGACCGCGCAGGTGCTGATCACCAAGTTTAACTACGAGGAGCGCGGCATGCGCGTTTTCCTCATCAAGCCCGAGATCGACACCAGAGACGGCGCAGACGTGATCCGCTCGCGTATCGGACTTTCGGCAACGGCGGTTTGCATCCCGAAGGACGCGGATCTATTTGATATTTACAAAAAAGAAAAAAAGAACTACGACGTGATCATCGCAGACGAGTGCCAGTTTTTCACGAAGGAGCAGATCGACGGACTGCGCGAGATCGTTGACCGCATCAATATCCCCGTGCTGTGCTTCGGCCTGCGCACCGACTTTTTGACGCATCTCTTCCCCGGAAGCGCGCGCCTTTTTGAGGTGGCGGATTCGATCGCGGAGATCAAAACCATCTGCACCTGCGGCGCAAAGGCAACCGTAAACGCGCGCCTCAACGCCAAAGGCATGATCGTTACCCACGGAAGTCAGGTGATGCTCGGCGGCAACGACAGATACGTTGCCATGTGCCATAAATGCTGGACAAAGCAAATCGAAAAACAAAAAGAAAATCAGTAATCTGCAAGGAGAAAAGACCATGAATGTAAAAGAAATTCTCGCGATCTGCGACCACACTCTGCTCGCCCAAGGCGCAACCGAGGCCGAGATCAAGGCCATCTGTGATGACGGTATCCGTTTCGGAACGGCATCCGTTTGCATCCCGCCCTCGCACGTGAAAATGGCAAAGGAATACGTGGGCGATAAGCTCGCGATCTGCACCGTTATCGGCTTCCCGAACGGATATATGACCACCCCGACGAAGGTTTTTGAAACTGCCGACGCAGTGAAAAACGGAGCGGACGAGATCGACATGGTGATCAACGTTGGCCTCGTGAAGGACAAGCGCTACGCCGAGGTTCTGGACGAGATCAAGCAGATCCGCAAGGCCTGCGAGGGCAAGATCCTGAAGGTTATCATCGAAACCTGCCTGCTCACCGAGGAGGAGAAGATCGAGATGACAAAGATCGTTTCCGCTTCGGGCGCAGACTTTATCAAGACCTCCACCGGCTTTGCGGGCGGCGGCGCCACCATTTCGGACATCGAGCTCTTCGCAAGAGAAAAAGCACCTGCGCTGAAGATCAAGGCGGCGGGCGGCATTTCCTCCCTGGCCGATGCCGAGGCAATGATGAAGGCGGGTGCGGAAAGACTCGGAACAAGCCGCATCGTTAAGATCGCAAAACAGGAAAGCGCGCCCGAGGGCACGTATTAAGGCAAAGGAGACAAGGCTATGGCAAACTACCCAACCCCTCATATCCATGCAACCCCCGAGGATTTCGGCAAAACCGTTCTTATGCCGGGAGATCCTCTGCGCGCGAAATTTATCGCGGAAAACTTTTTGACCGATGCGCGCCTCGTGAACAACGTGCGCGGCATTCACGGCTACACGGGACTCTATAACGGCGCGAAGGTTTCGGTGATGGCAAGCGGCATGGGCATGCCCTCCATCGGCATTTATTCCTACGAGCTTTATAACTTCTTCGGCGTTGAAAACATTCTGCGCGTTGGCTCTGCAGGCGCTCTGCAGATGAAGGTGCAGGTGCGCGATATGATCCTTGGCATGGGTGCCTCCACCAACTCGGCGTACGGCACGCAGTATGGTCTCGGCGGCACGTTTGCGCCCATCTGCTCCTACGAGCTTCTGAAGGCGGCCGTTACCGAGAGTGAAAAGATCGGCGCGCGCTACCACGTTGGAAACATCCTTTCCTCCGACGTTTTCTATAACGCCGACCCGAATTTCAACCAAAAATGGATCGAGATGGGCATCCTCGGCGTGGAAATGGAGGCAGCCGCGCTCTATATGAATGCCGCAAAGGCAGGCAAGCGCGCGCTTGCGATCTGCACGATTTCCGACCATATTCTCACGGGCGAGTCGCTGGATGCCGAGGCAAGACAAAACAGCTTCACCGACATGATGCGCGTGGCACTCAACGTAGCAGTCGCGATGGAAAACGCATAATTTGAAAACTATTATTTACAAGATCAAATGAAAAGAGTTTTTTTAATCATTTTGGATTCGCTCGGCATCGGCAATGCGCCCGATGCCGCATCCTTCGGTGATGCGGGAGCGAACACGCTTCGCCGCATCGCGAGCGGGCTTTCCTTAAAAAATCTTTCCGCGCTGGGGCTCGGCAATATCGACGGCGTTGACAGCGTTGCAAAAACGGATGCGCCCACGGCGGCGCACGGCCGTCTCATCGAAAAAAGCCTCGGCAAGGACACCACGATCGGGCATTGGGAGCTTTGCGGCATCGTTTCGGAGCGCCCGCTTCCCACCTATCCCGAGGGCTTTCCCGAGGAGGTGCTTTCTGCCTTTTCCGAGGCCACGGGCAGAGGCATTCTCTGCAATCTTCCCTATTCCGGCACGGACGTTATCCGAGACTACGGCGAAGAGCATATGAAGAGCGGCGACCTGATCGTTTACACCTCGGCGGACAGCGTTTTCCAGATCGCGGCGCACGAGGAGATCGTTCCCCTCGAGCTTCTTTACGAATATTGTAAAAAGGCGCGCGCCCTTCTCACGGGCAAGCACGCCGTTGGCCGCGTGATCGCGCGCCCCTTCGTTGGCGCGCCCGGAAGCTTCACCCGCACGGCCAACCGCCGAGATTTCTCGCTTGAGCCCTACGGCAGAACCCTTTTGGATCTGCTCTCCGAGGAGGGCTACGACGTGATTTCCGTTGGCAAGATCTCGGATATTTTCGCGGGACGCGGCGTTACCGAAAGCCACCCCACACACGGAAACGGGGAGGGCATGCAGACGGCACTCGCAATGGCAGAGAAGGATTTTCGCGGGCTTTGCTTTATCAACCTCGTGGACTTCGACATGCTTTACGGACATCGCCAGGACATTGCGGGATACGGCAAGGCACTTGAGGCCTTTGATGCATTTTTGCCCGACTTTCTTGAAAAGCTCGGCGACGAGGATGCGCTGATCATCACGGCCGATCACGGATGCGATCCCGGCGACGACAGCACCGACCACACGCGCGAGTGCATCCCGCTTTTGATCTACGGAAAGAAAATAAAGCCGGAAAAACTCGGCACAAAAGAAGGCTTCTCCGCCGTTGGGCAAACCGTTGCGGCGCTTCTCGGCGCAAAAGAAACGCTTGCAAGCGGCGAAAGTCTTGCAGAAAAGATCCTTTGATTTCAGATTGGAAACGGATATGAAGGAATACACAAACGAGGCGCTTTTGGCGCTGGCAAAAAAGGCAAGAGAAAACGCCCATTGCCCTTATTCCGGCATTGCCGTTGGCGCGGCGCTCTTAACGAAAAGCGGCGAGGTCTTTCTCGGTGCAAATATGGAAAACGCATCCTTTAGCCCAACGCTCTGCGCCGAGCGCGTTGCCTTCGGCTCTGCTTTGGTGGCAGGGCATCGGGAATTTGCGCGCATCGCGGTGGTCGGCGGAAAGAAGGATGCCGCCACCGAGGGGGCTTTCCCTCCCTGCGGCGTTTGCCGCCAGGTGATGGCGGAATTCTGCGGCGGCGATTTTGAGGTCATCCTTGAGAGTGCGGGCGGATGCCGCGTTCTGATGCTTTCAGAGCTTTTACCCCACGGCTTTGATAAGGACTATCTTTAAGGAGAGAGCTATGCGCATATACGATATCATTGAAAAGAAAAAACACGGCGAGCCTCTCACCGAGGCGGAGATCCGCTTTTTTGCAAACGGCGCGGCGAGCGGCGAGATCCCGGATTATCAATTGTCTGCTCTGCTGATGGCGATCTGCCTCAAGGGTATGAACGACGAGGAGACCTTTTATCTCACGGCGGCCATCGCCGAATCGGGAGATCAGATCGATCTTTCCGCATTTGGAAAAACCACGGCGGATAAGCATTCCTCCGGCGGCGTTGGCGATAAAACAACGCCGATCCTCGCTCCCATTGCCGCCTCCTGCGGCGTTACGATGGCAAAAATGAGCGGACGCGGCTTGGGACACACGGGCGGCACGGTTGACAAGCTGGAATCCATTCCCGGCTATCGCACCACGCTTTCGCCCGAGGAATTCTGCGCCGTTGTGAAGGCGCACGGCATCGCCGTGATCGGACAGAGCGGCAACCTCGCACCTGCAGATAAAAAGCTTTACGCCCTGCGCGACGTGACTGCAACGATCGACTCCGTTCCCCTCATCGCTTCCTCCATCATGGGAAAAAAGCTGGCGGCGGGAAGCAAGACCATCGTTTTAGACGTAAAATACGGAAGCGGCGGCTTTATGAAAACGCCCGAGCAGGCAACGCACCTTGCCGAAACCATGGTGCGCATCGGTAAAATGTACGGACGGCGCGTAGCCGCGCTGATCACGAATATGGACGTACCGCTCGGAAACGCGATCGGAAACGCGCTGGAAATCAAGGAAGCCATCGAGATTCTGCGCGGCGGCGGATGCCCCGCCCTTCGTTCGCTTTGCCTTTCCCTTGCGGCAACGATCGTTTCCCTCTCCCTCGGCTTATCCGAAGAGGAGGCTACCGCCAAGGTAACAAACGCCTTGGATAGCGGCGCCGCCTTTAGCACCTTCTGCCGCTGGATCAGCGGCCAGGGCGGCGATGCAACGCTTTGCGAGCATCCCGAGCTTTTGCCGCTTTCGCCCCTCTCAACCGCCGTTCTTGCAGAACGCGACGGCTACGTTTTCGCCATGGATGCCGAGCGCACGGGCGAGGCCTGCGTTCTTCTCGGCGCGGGCAGACAAACCAAGGAGGACGTGCTGGATCTCGGCGCGGGAATCATATTGCACAAAAAGGCCGGCGATGCCGTTTGCAAGGGCGATATGGTTGCAACGCTTTATGCAAGCGATCAGGCGAAGCTTGAAAATGCAAAAAAGCACTTTGAGAGCGCCGTCACTTATGCTGAAAATCCTCCGAAAATGCAACCTTTGATTTACAAAAAAATTCTGTAATCCCTGAAAGCTGCTTTTGCTTTTACTCTTTGCTTCCCGAGGAATCGTCTTTGATTTTTTCCCGGGAAGCATTTTTTATTTGTGAAACTTCAGACACAATTTTACATTTTTAACAGAAATCGGATTCTTTGCCGTTTCTTTTCTTATGCCCCTTGATTTTATTTATATTTTGTGGTATAATTTATAATGGTGTAAATTTGAGGAGGTGTCCGTTTTGTATTCAAAATTCGTGCACGCCTTTTACTATTTCAATATCATCGTGCAATCCGTTTTTTCTCTGCTTTGCCCCGTTGGTCTGCTCGTTTTGCTCTCGTGGTTTTTAACCGATCGAGGCTACGTTGGCGAATGGATCTACGCGCCGCTGATTCTTCTCGGCATTGGCACCGGGCTCTACTCCATGTTTCATTTTCTCACGCTGGCCACCGCGCAGGTGCGCGCGCTTGAAAAAGCGGAGGCGGAAAAGAAGCAAAAGCAGAGGATCGAGAAAAACACAGAATCCGAGGATCAAACCCAGTGAAACAGAAAAATCCCGTTTTAACCGAAACGATACGCCTTGCCATCGGCGAGCTTATCGTTTGCGCGCTTGTCATTTTCGTTTACGCGCTGATACAAAAAACCGTGCGCTGGCAGGTGCCCGTGAGCGCCCTGATCGGCGCCGCCGTTATGATCGGCAATTTCTTCTTCCTTGCAAGAAGCACGGACAAGATGTTTCTTGCGGCCATGGAGGCGCGCGGCGACAAGGAAATGGACGATGAGGCGGTTGCAAAATTCACCGCGGAATACCAGGCAAGAATGGCCGCGAAAATGCAGCTCTCCTTTCTTATAAGAATCATCACCATGGCGGCAACCGTGGCGCTGACCTTCATTTTCCTTGAGGGCATTGCCGCCGCGATCCCGCTTCTGATGCAGCGCCCCCTTCTCTACGTTAACGAATTCTTCCGAAAAAAGGAGGATAAAAAGAACATATGAATATCAGCATAACAGGCCCCGGCGTCTATTTCTCATTCCCGCTCTTCGGGATGCAGATCGCGATCTCGCAAACGGCGGTGGCACTTTTGGCGGTAACGATCCTGATTCTCACAGCGGCCTTCATCGTGACCAGAAAAATCGAGAAGCGCCCCGGCAAAATGCAGGTTGTGGTTGAAAAGCTTGTTACCATGCTTTACGATCTCGTGGAAAGCACGATGGGAAAGCACAATCTGAAGTTTGCGCCCTATATCGGCGCGCTCTTCCTCTCTTCGCTTTTCGGATCGCTGATCGGAATGACGCAGATCTTCCGCTCCACCACGGGTGACCTCTCCGTAACGCTCGCGTGGGCTTTGGTCACCACCGGCCTCGTTTGGTACTCCAACATCAAAAACTTCGGCTTCAAGACCTGGCTCAAGGGCTTCACAGAGCCCATCGCCGTGATGACGCCTATGAACATCGTCAGCGAGATTGCAAACCCGATCTCCATGGCCTTCCGTCACTTCGGCAACGTTGCGGGCGGCTCGGTTCTGACGAGCGTGATTTACGCCGCGCTTGCCGCGCTCTCCTCCGTTATCTTCGGATGGATTCCCGGCATCATCGGCGAAATTCCCTTCTTCCAGGTGGGTATCCCCGCCGTTCTTTCGATCTACTTCGATCTTTTCTCCGGCTTTGTGCAGGCCTTCGTTTTCTGCCTTTTGACGATGATCTACGTCGGCGCGGCAAATCCGCCCGCAGAGGAGCTTCCCGAGAGAAAGAAAAAGGACAAAAAGGCAAAGAAGGCAAACTGATTTTTTCAGCGTTTAAAAACAAAAAAATATATAATTTTTCAGGAGGATTTTCAAAATGGATATCGCAGCAGCAAGAGCACTCGGCGCAGGTCTTTGCATGGGCCTTGGCGCAATCGGTCCCGCAATCGGTGAGGGTAATGCGGTTGGAAAGGCGCTGGAGGCTATGGCACGCCAGCCCGAAATGGCAAGCACTCTCAGAACCAACATGATTCTCGGATGCGCAATCACCGAGACCACGGGTATCTACTCTCTCGTTGTTTCCCTTCTTCTTCTCTTCGTATTCAAGGGCTAATACGAAAACCGCCCCGCAAGGGAGCACATACGGAAGGGTAAAATTATGTTTGAGAAATTTGAATCATTTGTAGGTGTCAATTTCTTCACCATGCTTTTCGCCTGGGCCAACCTCTTGATTCTCTATTTCGTGCTTCGCAAGCTTCTCTTCACCCCCATCAAAAACATGATCGACAGTCGCCAGAAGGAAATCGACGATATGTACGATAATGCGGAGAAAAATAAGGCCGAAGCAGAGGAAATGCGCGAGAGCTACGAAAAGAAGCTGGAAAGCGCAACCGAGGAGAGCGAAGAGATTCTCCGCTCGGCACAGCGCCGCGCGCTTTTGCGCGAGGAGGAGATCCTGAAGGAGGCCGCCGAGCAGGCGCGCCGCACCAAGGAGAGAGCCGAGGAGCAGATCGCGCTCGAAAAGCGCCAGGCTATGAACGACATCAAGGACGAGGTTTCCGCCATCGCCATTCAGATCGCGGAGGCCGTTGTCGCACGTGACGTGAAGGCCGAGGAGCACGAAAAGCTGATCGACGGATTTATCGACACGATGGGTGACAATCATGATTGACACGAAGGAATACGCAAGCGCGCTCTTTCTCCTTGCTGAGGAAAAGGGAGCGATGCAGGCCATCCTTTCGGATCTGAAGGAGGCGGAAGCCGCGCTGAAAGCCGCGCCGGACTACGTTTCGCTTCTGGATTCCCCCTCGCTTCCCCGCGAGGAAAAGGATGCGCTGATCGACGGAGCATTCGCCTCCGTGGATCGGGATCTTTGCTCATTCTTGAAGATCCTTTGCAAAAAGCACGCGCTGTATCTGATTTCGCGCATTACGGACGACTATGAGGCGCTTTGCGACGATGCTATGGGCATCATCCGCGCCGAGGCGATCACGGCCGTTGCGCTGAGCGAGGCACAGAGCGATAAGCTGAAGAGGCGCCTGGAGGAGCAGACCGGCAAAACCGTGATCCTTTCGAACACGGTGGACGCATCGGTGCTCGGCGGCGTTAAGCTCCGCTATATGGGCAAGCAATGGGACGGCTCTCTGAGAAGCCGCCTGGATGCGATCGGGCAGTCTCTTCAAAGCACCGCACTCGGTGTTGAAAATTATGGAAAGTGACGGTGATACCATGCAGTCAAAAACGAGTGATATCAGTAAGATCATAAAAGAACAAATCAAAAATTACAGCGTTCAGACAAGACTCGACGAGATCGGCCACGTTATCTCCGTGGGTGACGGTATCTCGAAGGTGCACGGCCTTGAAAAATGCAAGGCAAACGAGCTTCTTGAATTTGCAAACGGCTCGTACGGCATGGCGCTGAACCTGGAGGAAAACTGCGTTAGCGCCGTTCTTCTCGGAACGGACGTTGGCGTTACCGAGGGAAGCCTCGTGAAGCGCACCGGCCGCGTTGTTTCGGTTCCCGTTGGCGACGCGATGGTCGGCCGTGTTGTGGATGCGCTCGGCCAGCCGAGAGACGGCAAAGGCCCGATCGACGCCGCTGAATTCCGCCCCATCGAAAAGAAGGCGGCAGGCATTATTGAAAGAAAATCCGTTTCCGTTCCTCTGCAGACGGGTATCAAGGCCATCGACGCCATGATTCCCATCGGCCGCGGCCAGCGCGAGCTGATCATCGGCGACAGACAGACGGGAAAAACCACCATCGCCACCGATACGATCATCAACCAGCGCGGCAAGAACGTTATCTGCGTTTACGTTGCGATCGGTCAGAAGCAGTCCACCGTTACCGAGGTTGTGGACACGCTCTATAAAAACGGCGCGATGGATTACACCGTTGTCGTTGCGGCAACGGCATCCGAGAGCGCACCCCTGCAATATATCGCGCCCTATTCCGGATGCACCATCGGCGAATATTTCATGGATCAGGGCAAGGACGTTCTGATCGTTTACGATGACCTTTCGAAGCACGCCGTGGCTTACCGCGCGCTGTCGCTTCTGATTCGCCGCCCCCCGGGCCGCGAGGCTTATCCCGGCGACGTTTTCTATCTGCATTCGCGCCTTCTTGAGAGAGCGGCAAGACTCGCCCCGGAATACGGCGGCGGATCTCTGACGGCGCTTCCCATCATCGAAACGCAGGCAGGTGACGTTTCCGCTTATATTCCCACGAACGTTATTTCCATTACCGACGGCCAGATCTTCCTTGAAACCGAGCTTTTCCATGCGGGCGTTCGTCCTGCGGTGAACCCCGGTATCTCGGTATCCCGCGTTGGCGGTAATGCACAGATCAAGGCAATGAAGAAGGTTGCCGGCCCTCTGAAGCTTCTCTACTCGCAGTATCGCGAGCTGCAGGGCTTTGCACAGTTCGGCTCGGATCTTGACGCTGACACGAAGGCAAGACTTGCGCAGGGCGAGAGAATCGTTGCGGTTCTCAAGCAGAGCAAGAACGCGCCCGTTGCGGTTGAGCTTCAGGTTGCCATTCTTTACGCCGTTACCAACAACCTTCTTGCAGACGTGAAGGTGGAGGATGTTCATAGCTTTGAGGAGGCTCTTTTCGAGCATCTCACGGCAAACGAGGGCGAGCTTCTTGCCGCCATCCGCGAAACCGGCGTTCTCTCCGAAGAGAATGCAGAGCGCCTGAAGAACGCGATCGCAACCTGCAAGAAAAACGCAAATAAGTAAACACTTCTTTGCAAACCATCATATTTTTACAAAAAAGGAGGGAGAAAAATGGCGGTAGCCTCTATGAACGATATTAAGGCTCGCATCAAAAGCGTGAACAGCACGATGCAGATCACCAAAGCCATGGAGCTCGTGGCAACCTCGAAGCTGCGCCGCGCAAAAATGCGCGCCGAGCAGAGCCGAGCCTTCGGCGATATTGCGAGCAAAGCCATGCAGCAAATTCTCCGCGCCCCCTCGGCGGCCGAGTCTCCCTATACGAAGCAAAACGAAAACGGCAAGACCTGCTACGTTGTCATCGCGGGTGACCGCGGTCTCGCAGGCGGCTTTAACGCCTCGATCTTCCGAATGACGGCAGCCTTAGGGCTTGAAAACGCCTGCGTTCTCCCGATCGGAAAAAAGGCTGTGGAATATTACCGCGGCCGCGCCGAGTGCATCACCGATGCATTCGCCCCCGTGGAGGATCTCTCCGTGGGCGCAGCGATGCAGATCGCAGAAATGCTGCTGGACGGCTTTGAAAAAGGAAAATTCAGCCGTGCCGTTTTGGTTTACACGCGCTTCGTTTCCATGATCTCCCAAGTCCCGACGAACATAAAGCTTCTGCCCCTCTCTGCCGAGGGCGGCGGAGCCGATCCTCTGACGGACGAGGATATCAGCGAGCTTATTTCCTCTCTTCTGCCGTCCTATCTCGGCGGTTTGATCTACGGCGCGATCGCAGAATCCCTCGCGGCTGAGAGCGGCGCGCGCCGCACGGCCATGAACGCCGCCAACAAAAACGCAGAGGAAATGATCCTTGGGCTGAATCTCAGCTACAACCGTGCCCGCCAGGCAATGATCACGCAAGAAATTACTGAAATTGTTTCCGGCGCAGAGGCTCTTTAAGAGCCGCCGCATCCGGAGAAAGGAATGCATATGAGTCAGAATGTGGGAAAGGTGATCCAAATCATCGGTCCTGTATTGGATATTCAATTTGAAAAAGGCAGAGTTCCGAATCTTCTGAACGCCATCGAGATTTTCCACGAGGGAAAGAAGGTGGTCTGCGAGGTTGCAACGCAGGTGGGAGATGACGTGGTTCGCTGCATCGCAATGTCCTCGACGGACGGCATGAGCCGCGGCATGGAGGCCATCGACACCGGAAAGGGCATCACCGTTCCGGTCGGCCCCGAGACGCTTGGCCGTATCTTCAACCTCCTCGGCGAGGTGCAGGATAATGGGCCCGAGCTTGAAACTGCCGCACGCGAGTGCATCCATAAAGCACCTCCCGCTTACACCGATCAGGAAAGCACCGCAGAGATCCTGGAAACGGGTATCAAGGTGGTTGACCTTATCGCGCCCTACGCAAAGGGCGGTAAGATCGGTCTTTTCGGCGGCGCAGGCGTTGGTAAAACGGTGCTGATCATGGAGCTCATCCATAACATCGCCAAGGAGCACGGCGGTATTTCGGTATTCACCGGCGTTGGCGAGAGAACCCGCGAGGGTAACGATCTTTATAACGAAATGAAGGAGTCCGGCGTTCTTGCCAAGACCGCACTTGTGTACGGTCAGATGAACGAGCCTCCGGGAGCAAGAATGAGAGTTGGTCTTTCGGGACTGACGATGGCGGAATACTTCCGCGATCAGGAGGGCCAGGACGTTCTTCTCTTCATCGATAACATTTTCCGTTTCACACAGGCAGGATCTGAGGTTTCCGCGCTTCTCGGCCGTATGCCCTCCGCCGTTGGTTATCAGCCGACGCTTGCGGGAGAGATGGGCGCTTTGCAGGAGAGAATCACCTCCACCAAGCGCGGATCGATCACCTCCGTGCAGGCAGTTTACGTTCCTGCGGACGACCTGACCGACCCTGCACCTGCCACGACCTTCGCGCATCTGGATGCAACCACGGTTCTTTCCAGAGGCATTGCGTCGCTCGGTATTTATCCCGCTGTGGATCCCCTGGATTCCACCTCCCGCCTTCTTTCCCCCGACGT
>JAZQWS010000051.1:0-1695 GCA_045632465.1 Eubacteriales bacterium | reverse complement strand
GGTGCTACGTAGAATGCGCCCATCGCAAGCACGTTAACGCCGTTGCCCGTGATGGCTCTCAAGGCCGCAGGCAGGCTTTCAACAACGCCCGCATGCACGTGGGGGCACTTGCTTGCCGCAATGTGAATACCCATGCCCGTGCCGCAGAAAAGGAGCGCGCGCTCGTAATTCCCCTCGGAAATCTCCGCACCAACGCGAAGACCAACTCTGTGGAACATCAGATCCGTGTCATCAGGATCGCTGTCCTTTTTCACGCCGAGGTCAAGGATCTTCCAGCCCTTCTTTTCAAGGTGTGCAACCACAACCTCCTTGAGCGGAAAGCCCGCGAAGTCCGCGCCGACAACCAAATGCTTTTCTTTAACGGTTTTCATATGAATCACTCCTTATGAAGAATTATGTTTCTACAATAATTATATCAACACAAAAAGAAAAAAGCCATGAGAAAAAACGACGGTTTCTTTTGATATTTTGTCTTTTTATGCGCCAAGCGCCTCGCAAAGGAGTGAGAACATCACCTTGTAGCCCTCGTCCGAGGGATGCAGACCGTCGCAAAGCAGGTCATCCACGAGAATGCCTTTTTCTTTTACGTAGTCGGAAACGAGATCATACATGCTGATCAAGGCAAAGCCCGCTTTTTCGCTTGCCACCTTATAGATGGCATTGATATCATCCATATGGAGAATGCGATAATAGGTCTCGCCGTCGGTCTCATTGCTTTGTGCCGCAGGCAGGTTGGCAACGAAGATCACGGGAATTTTCTTCTCTTCAAATTTTTCATTCAGTTGGAGCACCGCATCGAAAAACACCTTGCCCCATGCCTCGCGGGATGGGCGGTCGCCGAGATCCTTGCCTCTGTGGCGGTTGTTCGTTCCGATCGTGCAGATGCAGAGATCGTCCCCATCCGAAACGAGCGCTTCAAAATGCTCGAGGATAAACTGGATCGTTGTTCCCGTGCATCCGTTATTTGTCACCTCTGCACCGTATTTTTCCTTCATATGCTCCGAAAAAAGCTTCGCCCAGCAGAAGGAATGCGGACTTCTTTTGAAGTCCTCCACGATGGATTCGCCCTCCATCGCCCATCCCGTACCGCCAACGCCGTGGGTGATCGAGTCGCCGAGAAGCTTGATCCTTATCGGCCTCTTTTTTTCGATTGCCTTTTTGAAAAGTATTTTTGCATCCTTCATAGCTTTGTTCCTCTGTTTTTGTGGATTTTTAGATTAAACGTATTTTTCGATCCGAACGTTTGTCTTTCCCTTTTTGGAAAGAGAAACCGCGCCGCCGTAAATAAAGCGCCCCTTGGTGCGAACGCTGATCTTGTCACCCACCTTCGGCACGTGCGAGGTGCTTTCGGTCACAGCGCCGTTCACGAACACAAGGGATTTGGCAAAATACCCCTGCGCGTCCTCTCTCGAAAGCGAGAAAACCTTGGCGATCACGGCGTCCAGCCGCTCGCTCTGCACCTGAATCGTGATGCTTTCCGTGCGGAAAAGATCCCCGGCAGGAACGTCCTCTGCAACAGTAACGGTAACCGCCGTGCGCTTCACCTCCGTAAGAGAGGCGAGAATATGCTCTGCCATCTTCTCCTCGGCAAAAAGGTAGCCAACGTTTTCGAAAATAGCAATATCCCCCAGCATTTCGCGGCGAAAGCCGAGATGCATCAGCGCGCCGAGAAAATCTCTGTGTGTCAGATCATCG
>JAZQWS010000050.1:0-6811 GCA_045632465.1 Eubacteriales bacterium | reverse complement strand
TTGTAAAAGAGCAATTACAGTTGATTGAGGCTCGATTTCCGAGTGTAACCATTGAAGATTATGTTATTATGCCCGACCATATCCATGCAGTTATCTTTCTGCATGAAAAGGCGGGAGGAGCAAGCCCCTCCCCTACCTTGGATGATGTAGTTTGCGCGTTTAAGTCTTTAACTTCGCGTAGCTGCAAGCAAAAATTTGGAATAGAAAAAATGTTTCAGCGTTCCTCTGCCGAACATATTGTGCGTGACAGAGATGATTATGAAACACGCAGAAAGTATATCTATGAAAACCCAATGCGTTGGTACTACAAGCATTTGAAGACAGAAGAATAAGGGGTATGGGCTTTGCCCGAAGCATTTGTAATACAAATGCGAAACTGGCGATAAAACAGAACATTTACGGAGGCTTGTATGAATACCCAAAATAGTTGCTATACTTATTTCAAGATTGTTGGAAATTTCAATCCCGACGATATTTCTGCGTTACTGAATCTTACACCTGAAAAGAGTTGGAAAATTGGTGATTTGCGCCGTAACGGTACAAAATACGATTTTGCTCTTTGGGAAATTGGAAGATGCACAGAATATGATGTGTATGTAGAGAATCAAATGAGAAAAACAATCTCTGTGTTACTTGACAAGATTGCCATACTGAACCAAATCAGAGAAGAAAATGATGTTGAGTTCGTTTTGGAGATTGTACCTTCAATTTATGTGGAGGATATCAATCCTTGTCTTGCGCCACCTCTTGATATCATTGATTTTTGTCATGCTACAAGAACGCAAATAGATATTGATATGTATTTATTTAATTCTGAAAATGAATAAGCAAACCCCGGCAGACTTTCCAAAATCTGTCGGGGGTTCGTTATTTGTTTACTGCGGATTAAATTAGGAAACAGATTTGAGATTTCTCCGATAAGAACATCACGCTTTTTCTGCGGCGGTTTTTTCTATGGGGATTTTATATTTTTTCCCAAAATTCTTGATATTCCCTTGCGGTTATGCTATACTGAACGAGGAAAATGTGATTTTTCTCAAGGAGGCAGGCGAGCATGCGCGATTTTTTCCACAATTACGATCCCGTTTTTTTCATTTCACACATTGATGGCGATTGCATCAACAACAAGGAGGGGCGGCTGACGGACGAGGCGCTTTACATTACGGCACGCGTGAAGGCTTCCGACAATGCGGAGATCACGATCAACGGCATTCCTGCCATTTACGATGCAGAAACGCACGTATTTTCTGCGGAAATTGCGCTTTACAACTACCGAAACACGCTTTGCGCCATTGACACTAAGAATGGATATCGCGCGGAGATCGTTGTTTATTGGCTGAAGGATGCGGTGGATAAATTTTATTTTACCGTGGATGACTGCATTGTTTTCCTCTATGAATTAACGAAGTTTCCCGAGCGGTATGCTTCCCTTTTCGATCATCCGTTTCTCGCGCCATTTCAAAAGGCGCATATGCTTTACGGAGCAAACGTGCATTTGAATCTTTATTACGAATTCAATGAGGAATCTGCCGCCGATTTTGATGCGCACAAGGAATATTTCAATCTTTCGATGATGACGGATAAATTCCGCCGCGAATGGGAAGAAAATGCCGATTGGCTGACGCTTTCCTTCCATGCAAACGCGAACTATCCCGACATGCCGGGCAAGCACCTCGCAAGCGACTTTATTGCGCAATCCATGCGCAAGGCGCATAAGGAGATTTTACGTTTTGCAGGGCCGAAATCGCTGATTCCCGTGACAACGGCGCATTGGGGCAACGGCTATATTGAGCAACTTCGCGTGTTCCGTGAGGGGGGATACCGCATTCAATGCGGCTCTTTCCGCCAAATGAACAACGACGAGGCATATCTTTCTTATTTCGGACGGGACGGCTTGCCCGCATATCTGCGTGGCGCGGGACTTGATTCTTACAATCGCCCTTCCGATGCCAAGGAGGGATGCCAAGGCCGCGACATTTGGAAGGACAACAAGGAGGATATTTATTTCTGCCATCCCGACATGGTTTTGAACTATGACAAGGGGATTCCGACATCGGAAATCGAGGGATGGATCGATCGATACATGGCACTCCGCCCGCAAAGCGGCATGATGTGCTTTTTGATTCACGAGGAATATTATTATCCCGATTACAAGCTTTATATCCCCGATTGCGGCGAAAGAATTCTCAAGGCGATCAAGCACGTTTATGACAAAGGCTACCGAAGCGAGCCGCTTGAAAAAATCATCTTTGAATGATGGATTTTACAAAAAAGCGGGAGACGAATAGTCTTCCCTGCAAAACATATTGAAAAAATTTCGGGGCTAACGTATTTTGAGAAAGTTTTTTCGATTTCGCGCCGAGGCGGATTTTTCCGTTTCGGCGCGGTTTTTATTGAGGCTCGCCCTTTGGGAGAGCTCCCGCATTCGCGGGTGAGAGGGTATTTTTTTCTATGTATGGATGCCCTCTCAGTCACCTATGGTGACAGCTCTCCCGGAGGGCGAGCCTTGGTGGGAGCACCAAGGCGCTCCCCTACGAGGTGGATGGCGTTACAAAGGCAAAACGGCGGCAGCAAGCCACCGCCCTACGATGGAGATTGTGACGCCCGAGAGGTAGCGAAGGCAAAAAAGAAACTTTTGGCAAACGTATTTTGGATGATAATTTCCGATCGCGACCTGACGGCGTATATACATACGTCGAGCGGAAGCGAGCGAGAAAAATCGCCTATTACAAAATCTTTGCTAACGTATTTTGAGAAAGTTTTTCGCGCTTTTTGCAAATGAGTTTTGAGCAGAAATTTTCGTTCTATTCCCGAAGGCATACAAACGTACGTCGAGCGGTGACGAGCGGAAATTTATGCCGAAATACGGAAGCAGGAAAGAAAAAAAGAACACAGTGACAGCAGGTCACTGTGTTCTTTTTTAGGAGATGAAATTACTTCACTTCTACTTCTGCACCAGCAGCCTTGAGCTGCTCTGCAATCTTGTCTGCCTCGTCCTTAGCAACGCCTTCCTTGATGGTCTTGGGAGCGCCCTCAACAAGGTCCTTTGCATCCTTCAGACCAAGGCCGGTAAGCTCACGAACAACCTTGATTACGTTGAGCTTGCTTGCGCCTGCAGCCTTAAGGATTACGTCGAACTCGGTCTTCTCCTCTGCGGGAGCTGCAGCAGCAGCGCCGGGAGCTGCAACAGCAGCAACAGGAGCAGCGGATACGCCGAACTCTTCCTCAAGAGCCTTTACGAGATCAGCGAGTTCAAGAATAGTAAGACCCTTTACAAGGTCAAGAATCTGAGTGGTCTTTTCGTTCATTTTATTATCCTCCAAATTTAGAATATTAGTTTTAATTTAGTTGTGCAGAATAAATTATGCTTCTGCGGGAGCAGCAGCCTCTTCGCCGCCGTTCTCTTTGTCGATCTTCGCCTGAAGTACGTATGCAAGACCGTAAAGCGGGGACATAAGAGAGCCCATCATCTTTGCGATCAGTACTTCCTTCGAAGGAATCTCTGCAAGTGCCTCAACGCCTGCCTTATCAAGAATGCCACCGTCTACAAAACCGGCCTTGATCTCAAAGCGATCAAGCTTGTCTGCAAAGGTCTTCATGATCTTAGCGGGAGCGATAGGATCGTCAGTGCCGATGGCAATGGCGGTCATACCAGAGAGGTACTGCTTCATATCACCGTAACCTGCGATTTCGCAAGCCTTACCGGTCAGAGTATTCTTCATAACGGTATACTCTACACCAGCCTTACGGAGCGCTGCACGGAGAGCCGTGTCGTCCGCTACGGTAATGCCTTCGTATTTAACCAGCACGCCTGCCTTCGCGTCGCGAATCTTAGCGGCAAGGGTTTCTACGATCTGCTGTTTCTGTTCCAGAATGTTCTTGCTTGGCATTTTTCCACCTCCATAAAAATTTCAAATAAAAAAATCCTTTCCGGTGACATGCATAGCTCACCCGAGGAAAGGACAAATAGAAAAATATATTCTTTTCGATTGTCGCACCTCGGCAGGAAAGCTTTTGGCTTTTACCGGAACCTGCTGTCTTAGGATAACAACAGTATTATACACTACTTTTCGTCAATTGTCAAGTGCTTTTTCAAAAAAAATTGTTTTTTTCTTTTTGGTTATTTTTTTGTCGTTTTTTCGACGCTTCTCTGCTACAACGCCTTGACTTTTTCCCTTCCTTGTAATATAATTAAGGAGATAACTATAAACCGCACCGAAAATCGGGCGCGGTATATGAAAGGATATTTTCTTATGAGCACGTTTCATCTTGTTGATCACCCTCTGATCCAGCACAAGCTGACCATTATGAGAGACAAGCACACCTCCACTAAGGCATTCCGCGAGCTTCTGAACGAAATCTCCATGCTGATGGGCTATGAGGTTACGCGCGATCTTCCTCTCGAGGACGTTGAGATTGAAACTCCCATTCAAAAGGCAACCTTCAAGCGCCTTGCAGGAAAGAAGCTGGCGATCGTTCCCATTCTGCGCGCAGGCCTCGGCATGGTTGACGGCTTGACGAATCTGATCCCCTCCGCACGTATCGGCCACATCGGTCTTTACCGCGATCCCGACACGCACCTTCCCGTTGAATATTACTGCAAGATGCCCCCCGATATCCATGAAAGACTCGTTATCATCGTTGACCCCATGCTTGCAACGGGCGGCTCGGCCTCCGATGCGATCGCCATGGTTAAGAAGAGAGGCGCGAAAAATATCATTCTTATGTGCCTTGTTTCCGCTCCCGAGGGCGTTGCCAAGGTACAGGGCGATCACCCCGACGTGGATATCTATTCTGCGGCGCTGGATGAAAAGCTGAATGATCATGCTTATATTGTTCCCGGTCTTGGAGATGCCGGAGACCGCATTTTCGGAACCCTGTAATTTTATTTGAGCGGGATCTTTCAAAAATATCCTCGCTCAAATGCTGAGTGCGCTGACGGTACTGCAGTGCGAATTTGGTGCATTTTAACGGACAGTCGAGGACGCCTGTCCCTACGATAAAAACAAGCGAAAGGAGAATGGTTATGCACGAGCTGAAAATTGGAAAGAACGATGCCGGGCAACGGCTCGACAAGTTTATCACGAAGGCTCTGCATTTGCCGACCTCCCTTCTGCATAAGTCCATCCGACTCAAGAAGATCAAGGTGAACCGCAAGCGCGCAGAGGCATCGCAGATGCTCTGCGAGGGAGATACGATCCAATGCTTTTTGCCGGAGGAATTCTTCGGCGCAGAGAAAAGCACGCATAGCTTGGCTTCGATTCATCCGAGCCTTTCTGTTCTTTATGAGGATGAAAATATCCTTTTGGCGGACAAGCGCCCCGGCGTTTCCGTTCACGAGGACGAGCATGAAAGCACGAACACGCTGATCACGCAGATTCAAGCCTACCTTTATCAGAAGGGAGAATACGATCCCGACAAGGAGCAGAGCTTTGCACCTGCGCTTTGCAACCGCATTGACCGCAACACGGGCGGCATCGTTATTGCCGCAAAGAATGCAGAAGCCTTACGCGTGATGAACGAGAAGATCAAGAACCGCGAGATCGATAAGTTTTATCTTTGCGCGGTGCATGGCGTTCCCGCAAAGGCAAGCGATACCCTGCACGGTTATTTACTAAAGGACGAAAAGAAAAAACAGGTTTCCGTTTTCGACAGGAATCCGCCGAAGGGCGCGAAGGAGATCATTACGCGCTATCATGTGATCGCAAAGCGCGCGGACAGCGCACTTCTTGAGGTGGAGCTTCTGACGGGACGGACGCACCAGATTCGCGCGCATATGGCGCATATCGGGCATCCGCTGCTGGGAGATGGAAAATACGGCGTGAACCGCGAGGATCGGCGCGCGGGATATAAATACCAAGCGCTTTATTCCTATAAGCTTCGCTTCGCCTTCTCGGACGAGCCGACCGCGCTTGACAATCTGCGCGGCAAGGAGATCTCGATCAAGAAAAGCGATATTTATTTTACAAAAGATTTTTTTGAATAAGAACGCCGAACGGCGTTCTTTTTCACATGGGAGAAAAAAATGAGCGAAACAAAGATTTTTGCCAGCTGCCACAATCATTCCACTTATTCCGACGGCGTTTACACCCCCGAGGAGATGATGGATATTGCCAAGGGGCTGGGGCATGGCGGCTTTATTCTGACCGACCACGATACCGTTCGTGGCACGTATTTCGCCGTGCGCGCGGCTAGAGAGCGCGGCATGAAATCCATGCTCGGATGCGAATTTACAACCTTTCACGAGGGCGAGGGCGTGCATCTTCTGGGCTTCGACTTCAATCCCGACAACAAAAAGATGCAGGAGCTTTTGGCCTTTGCATCGGGATGCCAGACGGGGCGCACGCGCCTGATGTTTAAGTGGGGGCAGGAGAGAGGCACGCTTTCGAAGGAAATGACCTGGCAGGACGTGCTGGACGATCATCCTTATCACGATTATTTCTGCAACAACCAGGTTTTTGAATCCTTTCTCTCGCGCGGCATTTACAAAAGAGAAGATTACCAATGGGTTTTCCTAAAGCCCAATTTCTCCTACACGCTTGGGCTTGAGGATCGCGTGAAGGAGGAGCTTGGCTACGCCTATTCCGATATTCACACCATCGACGTGATCAAGACGATTCTTGACGCCGAAGGCGTTCCGATCGTGGCGCATCCCGTGAATCAAATGCATTTTGCCGACACCTTCGTGGAAGCGGGTGCGATGGGCTTTGAATGCGTGCATCCCTCGCTCGGCAGAGCGGGACAGATGGAGCTTTTCCGCCAATACTGCGAGGAAAAGAACCTCTACAAGATGGGGGGCGCGGATCACTCC